>CAYOUP010000168.1:0-7866 GCA_964407125.1 uncultured Hyphomicrobiaceae bacterium
GGGCGACATCGCGGTTTCGGTTGGCCTGAGGCTCCTCAGTTTTGGCCCCCTGCTTATTCTGATCTTGCTTGCGGCCATCATTGGCTTGCTGACCCCCAATTTTCTCAGCCCGGGCAATCTGAGTAACATCCTTGCACAGACTGCCGTGATCGCCATCGTGGCAATGGGGCAGCAACTCGTAATCCTTACGCGCGGCATCGATCTCTCGGTCGGCGCCAATCTCGCACTCGCTACCGTCATTGGAGGTCTCGTTTACCGGGAGGTCGGTTCCGGCCCGTTGGTCATGCTGGCGATGATCCTCGCGGGAGGTGCGATCGGCGCTGTAAACGGTCTCGTCTATGTGTACGGGCGCCTGCCGCATCCCTTCATCATCACGCTGGCGATGCTGAGCATCTGCCGCGGGCTTGCGCTTGAATTTTCGATCAATCACACGACGATGCGGGGCATGCCCGATACCATCATGGTCCTCGGAAACGAGGCCTCTTTCGGTCTGCCCAATTCGTTCTTTGTCGTGACGGGCGTGGCTGCAATTATCTTTGTACTGATGAAAACGATGGTCTGGGGGCGATGGACCTATGCGGTCGGCGGAAACCCGGAAGCCGCCGTCGAAATGGGCATTCCGGTCAATGCCGTGCTGATTTCGACATATGTCATTGCGGGGCTGTGTGCAGGCATTGGCGCCGTGGTCCTCTCCGGCCGTACGGGCGCGAGCTCGCCTCTCTACGGTAATCTGCTTGAACTTGACACCATCGCCGCCGTGATCATCGGCGGCGCCAGTTTCCTCGGGGGGCGCGGGCATCTCGGTCATGCACTGGTCGGGGCAGTGATGATCGGGGTGATCCGCAATGCACTGAACCTGCTCAATGTGGACGTGTTTTTCCAGATGATCGCCATTGGACTGATCATCGTTATCGCGGTCGAGGCGGATGTTCTCAGGAATCATCTGGAAGCGCGTGCTCGCATAAACCAAGCAGCGAGGAACGAATGAGCCCGATAACGCCACCCGTGCTTAAGGTCCACAATGCCGAAAAGAGATTTGGCGCAGTCTATGCGCTGAAGGGCGTCAGCTTCCAGGCATACCGGGGCGAGGTGCTGGCATTGCTCGGCGACAACGGCGCCGGTAAATCCACGCTCGTCAAATGCATCAGCGGTGTTCATGCGCTGGATGAGGGGGGGATCGACATAGACGGGGAGACCATCACACTGAATTCCCCTGCGATTGCCCGGCGGGCGGGGATCGAGACGGTCTATCAGGATCTCGCACTTTTCGACAACCTCACCCCGTCCCAGAACTTCTACTGCGGCCGCGAGATTTCGTTCCCTTCCTGGCTGCCGCCCGGGTTGCGATTTTTAAGTTCCCGTAGAATGGACAAGGAAGCGGCTGCCGTCATTGACCGGCTGAAGGTCAAGCTGCCGAAATTCGACGCGCCGGTTGCCCTGATGTCGGGCGGGCAACGGCAGGCGATTGCCGTTGCGCGGGCTACGGTTTTCGCCCGCAAGGTGGTGATCCTCGATGAGCCCACCGCTGCTCTCGGCGTACGTGAGTCCCGGAAAGTGCTGGATCTAATCCGGCAGCTCCGGGCTGAGGGCAGCGCGGTCATTCTGATCACGCATAACATGGAGCATGTGGTTGAACTTGCAGACCGGGCCGTTGTGCTCCGGCAGGGACGCAAAGTCGGTGAACTGAAGCCAGAGCCGGCCAATCAGCAGGAATTGATTTCACTCATCATGGGCGCTGAAGCCTGAACGAAATTCGCCGCTCTATATAGGCGGCGGATCGGAAATCGCTCAATAGGGAGCGATTTAATTGAATGGGAGGAGAATAAATGAGACTTGGAAAGGTGCTGGCAGGCGCGGCGTTCGCTTTAGCGTTCGCCCTACCTGCCTCAGCCGCCGATAACATCAAGATCGGATTCATAACCAAATTCCCGGTACCGTTCTTTGCGACCATGGAAAACGCGGCCAAGGACTATGCAGCCGCCAATCCGGGCGTTGAGGTCATTTTTGCCCAGGGAACATCTGCAACGGACATTGAAGGACAGATTGCTCATATCGAGTCTATGGTGACTAAGGGCGTTCAGGGTATCGCCATTACACCGGTCGATCCGACTGTGGCGCCTGCCCTCGATAAGGCGATCGCGGCTGGCGTAAAAGTGGTCCTGCTGGATAACAACATTCCCGACTGGAACGGGCGCGTTGCTCTGGCGACCACGAACAACTACAACGCCGGTAAAATCGCAGGCGGATATCTCAAGACGGTCCTCAAAAAAGGCGATAAGTTGGGCATTCTTGAGGGGGTACCTGGTGTTCCCTCGCTCGATGATCGCGTCAAGGGGATGATGGATGGACTTGCCGGCGTCGATGTAGAGGTCGTTGGCAAGGGAGCAACTGACTGTACCGAAGAAAAGGGTATTAACGTTGCTGAGGACATCCTCACGGCAAATCCGGATGTAACGGCGATTTATGCGGCCTGTGGTCCGCCCGCTGCCGGTGCCGCTCAGGCGATCAAGAATGCGAAACTTGACCGTCACGTGATCCTGGTTGGCTTCGACTTCTGCTGCGGCGAAGCTGAAGTGCTCGCCGATGGGACTGAAGATGCCTCAGTGGCGCAGTTCCCGTCGAAGATGGCTGAACTGGGTGTCGACGCGCTCGTCAAGGCGATTCGCGGCGAGAAAGTCGAATCGCTGATTGACTCCGGTGCCGCTCTGGTCACCAAGGAGAATATGAGCGACTTCCAGTAATAAGGGTTAGGGGCCGGCTTAAAGCTGGCCCCTGCCAATACCGGCACCCTTTTTCTAAGAAATGGAACATAGCGTGCAGTCGATAGAGGCCCTTGTCTGCCTGGAACCCGGAAAGCTGCGGATTGAGCCGCGGCCCTCGCCCGAACCCGATGCTGACCGGGCTCTCGTTCGCCCGCGCCGTGTCGGCATATGCGGTACGGATTACCATATCTTCCAGGGCAAGCATCCGTTCCTGAGATATCCGCGCATCATGGGGCATGAGCTGGCAGTGGAAGTGGTAGAAGCTCCGGCAAACTCAGGCGTGGGACGCGGCGAGGTTTTCGCGGTCAATCCCTATATTTCCTGTGGCCAATGCATTGCATGCCGGAAAGGCAAGCCGAACTGCTGCACGCAGGTCTCGGTCCTGGGCGTGCATGAGGACGGAGGACTTGCGGGCCTGCTGAAAGTTCCGCCCGGCAACCTGATCCCTGCAAGCGGGCTGACGGTCGATCAGTGCGCGATGGTCGAGTTTCTGGCGATTGGCGCGCATGCGGTCCGGCGTGGCAGCGTAACGGACGCGGACAGGGTGCTCGTTGTCGGTGCTGGTCCCATCGGTCTCGGCGCGGCGCTTTTCGCACATCTTTCAGGCGGAAATGTTGCGGTGCTGGATCGTGATCCAAGCCGCGCTGCCACTGCAAAGTTGATTACCGATGTGACCACGATATCCGCCGAGGACGATGTCCAGAAAACGCTGGAAGCGTTCACCGATGGGGAAGGATTCGACGTCGTATTCGATGCCACGGGTAACTCCGGCGCTATGGAAAAGGGCTTCGAATATGTCGCGCATGGCGGGCGCTACGTCCTGATCAGCGTCGTAAAGGACCCGATCACCTTCATGGACCCGGATTTTCACCGGAAGGAGATGACTCTCCTGGGCAGCCGCAACGCCACGTCGGAGGATTTCGAGCGAGTCGTCGCCGCGATGCGTGACGGGAAGGTCCCCGTGGATCGATTTATCACGCACCGGACCAATCTTTCAGGCGCAGTGCAGGACATTCCGCGCTGGGCAACGGACAAATCCGGACTGATCAAGGCAGTGGTCGAACTTGACTGATCGAAGCCCAGTTCCGCGGCTTACTGCGGCCAATCAAGAAGCAGGGCTGTCCTATGCTCGCTCGCAGGTAACACCGGGCATCGTCCATCTCGGTATCGGCGCATTCCACCGCGCGCATATGGCAGTCTATATCGACGACCTCCTCGCAGACGATCCGAGCTGGGGCATTCTGGGAGCCTCGCTGAAACGGCCGGACACGCGACAGGCCCTGGCGCCGCAAGACTTTCTTTATACACTCGCGCTCCGAAGCGGTTCCGGCACATCGACACGGATCATAGGTTCCGTTCTCGACGTGCTGGACGCCAATACGCAGCGGGAGGAACTGATCGGCAAAATGACGGATGCGCAGATCCGCATCGTGTCGCTGACCGTCACGGAGAAAGGCTATTGCCATGATCCGGCGACAGGTACGCTGGATGAGCGGCATCCCGACATTGTGCATGATCTTGCGCACCCCGACTTACCCATCAGCGCGCCGGGCCTCATCGTCAGGGCACTGGAGCTGCGCAAGGCGGCAGGCGTCTCCCCGTTCACCGTACTGTGCTGTGACAACCTTCCTGCAAATGGTGAAACCACCAGGCGTATCGTCACTCAGTTTGCGGCGCTGCGGGGCAAGGGGCTTGCCGATTACATCAAGCGGGAGGTCCCGTTTCCCTCAACGATGGTCGACAGGATCGTTCCGGCCACGACGGATGACGATCGCAAGGCTATATCCGAGGCCACCGGCTTCTGGGATGCCTGGCCGATCGTCACCGAGCCCTTTACGCAGTGGGTGATCGAGGACGTGTTTCCTTTCGGGCGGCCCGCGCTCGAAACAGCGGGCGCACAATTCGTGACGGATGTGCGCCCCTTCGAGACGATGAAGCTGCGCATGCTCAACGGCAGCCACTCAACCATCGCCTATCTGGGCTATCTGGCTGGCTATGAGTTCGTGAATCAGGCGATTGCCGAGCCAGCCTTCCGCACATTGATCCACGATCTCATGACCGAGGAGGTCATGGACACCTTGCCTGAAGGTATCGGTGATCTCGCCTCCTATCGCGATGCGCTCCTGGATCGTTTCGCAAATCCCGCCCTCCAGCACCGCACCTGGCAGATCGCCATGGACGGCAGCCAGAAACTTCCGCAGCGGCTGTTGGGAACGATTCGCGATCGCCTTTCCAGGAATATGCCGATTAGCCGGACAGCGCTCGGTGTTGCGGCCTGGATGCGCTATGTCACGGGGCACGACGAACATGGTCGCGATATCGATGTGAAGGACCCGCTCGCGGCGCAACTCCGCGCCATCGCCGATGCGGCCGGGAATGCTCCGGAAAAACTCGTGGACGGCATGCTGGGTGAGAGAGAGATTTTCGGAGACGATCTGGCGGCAAATCAATTATTCCGCTCCGAACTCTGCAAACACCTTTCCTCGCTTATCAAGAACGGAGCGATGGCCACCATCAACAATCTTAACCGGATCAGTAAGGGGCAGCGTTGATTAACTCGCCAAAGTCACAGAAAATGGTTTTCTGCCGATCACGCCGGGGGTGGGCCCCTTACAGGCAGAATCGTTGATTCAAAGTGCGCCCGGGAGATCATCATTTGGCAGGCGTGCCATCGTAGGAGCCGTACATTTCAATGTATTGCATCTTACTCGGACGGACATGTTCCACACAAAGCTCTGCGAGCAACCAGTTATCCGTACCCTGCATATATTTGATCATCAGACGGTGATGTTCGATGGAGACTTTTAACAATCTTGGATCGGCGAGATTTTTCGCGCGGATAGCAAGAGTGAGATCCATGTAATCATGAACCAGCTTGCGCAGATATTCATTGGGACAGACAGAGAATAGTTCCTCATGGAACTGATCGTTGCGCTCATGAACGCTACGGAGATTTTGTGCCTCGATGCAGGCGCGGTAATCCTCATTGATTTCCGTCAGACGCGCAATCAAATCACTGGAAACCGGTAGGGGAATCCGCATCGCCGCTTGGCGCAACAACAACTCGCGAACTTCGTATACCTGCATGACTTCCGACGGGGTGAAGGTCCTGACGGAAGCGCCGCGATTGCGTTCGATCACGACAATACCCGTTTGATCAAGGCGGGCCAAGGCGCGGCGGATGAAATGGCGCGTGCCGCCGAATCGTTCGAGCAGAGCTTCCTCGCGGAGCCGTTCTCCGGGCTGGAGACGACCGAAAATGATGTCTTCTTCCAGCTCCAGGGCGATTCTTTCCTCGGGGGGGCTCGTCCTTTTGTCAGCGTCAGCTATCGAAATCACGGCGTGTTTCATGTTCAGTCGCGGATTCCCATGTACCAGCCTCGTATACCTGTTCGACAATCGTCAAAGTTTTCAGATTGTCAACCGGACCGGTCTCGAAATCACCATCGCCGTCGATGCCATCAAGGAAGTGGCCAATGGCGTTGCGGCAGGAAACTTCGTAATTGGCAGCAAGATCGACTGACAAGCTCTTGGTTTTTTGGCCGAAGAGATCCAGGCGATTGTCATGCAGCCTTATCGTGCCGCGGTCGCCGATGATCTCCAATCGGTCGAGCAGTTGCGGGGGATAGCCGTGCGCCGAGAAACTGCCTGCCAGCACCACCGAACTGCCCGAGGCGGTCCGCAGTCTGCAATTGCCGTCACGCGCGCGCCTTCACCAAGCATCTGGTAGGCTTTCAGATGGTTCTCGGAAACCCAGCCCGCACCGATCATGCCAATGTTCCGCGTCATGGTTTCCTATGCTCCTCTGCATTTTCAACTATCGCATGAATTGGGGCATCACGAGCTTTGGAATCGCCAGCATTAACTCGGGCCACGCCGCCGCCAGGATCACGACGCCGAGGGAAATGGCGTAGAACGGCAAAAGTGCGCGCATTGCCCGGACTGTGGACAACCGGCCAAGATCAGCCGCGATCAACAGGCACAACCCGTAGGGCGGCGTTATCAGGCCGATCGCCAACGTCAGCACGATGACGATTCCCATGTGATAGGGATCGATTCCGGCAGTGGTTGCGATCTCGCCCATGATCGGCTGCAGGATGATGATCGCGGGGATCGCGTCCATGAATGTGCCGATGACCAAAAACGTCAGAATGACAAACACGAACACGTTCGCCTGCGACGCCAGCAAGCCGGCATCGCGCATACTGCTAACGACGGCTTGCGGTACGTCATAATAGGCCAGAATCCAGCCCCAGAGCGAGGCCGCGGCGACGCAGAACAGCGACAGCGAAAACAGGCTTACGCTGTCGGCCATCACATTATAGAAATTCGCAATTCTTAGGCGCCGGTATCCAATGGCCAGCAAGAACACATACAACGCCGCCACCACCGATGCTTCGGTGGCTGTGAAGACGCCGCCGATAATGCCACCGATGATGATCACCGGGATGACCAGCGCCATGAAAGCCATGCGCCCTTGGCTCGCAACCTCGCACAGGGAAAAGCGGCCGTTCACCGGCACGTCCAGCTTGCGCGCGATCCGGTACGACCAGAGCATTTGTCCGAGGCCGAGCAGGATTCCGGGAACGATGCCGGCGAGAAACATTGCGCCGATCGACACGCCCGCCGAGGCGGCGTAGATGATCATCATCAGGCTTGGCGGGATGACGTTGCCGAGAGTCGAGGAGGCCGCCGTTACCGCGACACTGAAACCGGAGGGATATCCCTCCCGCTTCATCGCCGGAATCATCACGGAGCCAATCCCCATCGTATCAGCCGACGATACCCCGGAGATCCCCGCGAAAATCATGCTGACCACCACATTGACATGGGCCAGACCGCCGCGCAGGTGACCGACCAGGCTCTGCGAGAAATCAATCAATCGATGGGATATCCGGGCCTCGTTCATCATCTGCCCAACGAACAGAAAGAACGGCACCGCCAGCAAAGGAAAGTTGTTGAGACCGACCCAGATCCGCTGCGTCACAATAGTCAGCGGTACGTCATTCTGTACCCAGATGGAAAAGGTCGACGAGATCAACATGGCAAAGGCCACCGGCACCCGCAAGATGCACAGGAGTATGAACGAGCCAAACAGGATCCA
>CAYOUP010000169.1:0-7862 GCA_964407125.1 uncultured Hyphomicrobiaceae bacterium
CTCGGTCGCCAGCCGCTCGACTGAGGACGCGATCACGCCAAGCGTGGCGAAATACATGGCGTGGCGGTCGCGCGGAGCGACCTGCGTCGAGATCGGTTCCGGCTTCAGGCCGAGCTTTTCGGCGACATGAGCTTCGACGCGCGGATCGATATTGGCGAATGTGCCGACTGCGCCGGAAATCTTTGCCGTGGCCACCTCCTCGCGCACCGCCGCCAGCCTTTCGCGCCCGCGCGCGAACTCGGCATAGGCATAGGCCATTTTCAGTCCGAACGTGGTCGGCTCGGCATGAATGCCGTGGCTGCGGCCGATGCAGACCGTGTCCTTGTGCTCGATGGCGCGGCGCTTGAGGGCGGCGAGCAGCGCGTCCATGTCGGCGAGCAGGATGTCGGCGGCGCGCACGAGCTGAACGTTGAAGCAGGTGTCGAGCACATCGGAGGAGGTCATGCCCTGATGGACGAAGCGCGCCTCCGGCCCGACATGTTCGGACAGCGAGGTCAAAAAGGCGATGACATCATGCTTGACCTCCCGCTCGATCGCGTCGATCCGCTCGATGTCGAAGCCGCCGCGCGCGCGGACGGCCTCGGCGGCTTCTTTCGGGACGGTGCCCAGCTCCGCCATGGCCTCGGTGGCCAGCGTCTCGATCTCCAGCCAGATGCTGAATTTCGTCTCCGGCGTCCAGATTTCAGTCATCTGCGGGCGGGAATAGCGTGGGATCATGGTCGTTTGTCCGATTTCGTGGTAGTTCCCCCTCACCCGGCGCTAACGCGCCGCCCTCTCCCGTCAAGGGAGAGGGCTGACAAGTGGAAAGCGCTCAGCTCGCTTGCCCTCTCCCCGCTCGCGAACCTTTACGGTGAGCGACAAGCGCTCACCTTCGGGAGAGGGCGGAATGCGTCAGCATTCCGGGTGAGGGGGAAAGCTGTAGAGCCAATCTTAATCTCGTGGCCAAACTAACCATGTTGCGCTTCCTTGGCCAGTGTCAGTCCATATCTCTGCAATGTTGCCGCAAGGGCAGGGGATAACGCCTTGCCGGAGGTGAAGATCATCTGTCCGGGATCGCGCGCCACGCCGACGCCGACGGGAAAACCGCTTTCGGCGAGCAGGTTGGCGGCGCGGCGGGCGATTGCGGGAGCCGGATCGAGCCATGTCACCGGCCAGGGGGCAAGCTGTTCGAAGCGATGGCGCAGAAGCGGATAATGCGTGCAGCCCAGGACCACGACATCCGTGCGCTTGTCACCCATCTCCATGAAACAGGGCATGAGTTCGCTTCGCAATTCGTCGAAAGCAACTGCCTCACCCGTCATTTCAGCCTCGGCCAAAGTCGCCAGCCGCGACGAACCAACGAGCGTGAAGTTGCAGCCTTCACCATATTCGGCAATGAGCGCGCGTGTGTAATCGCGCCGGACGGTTGCCGATGTGCCAAGGACGGAGATGAGGCCGGTCCGGCTCAGCATCGCCGCGGGCTTGATCGCGGGAACGGTGCCGATGACCGGCTGGCTGAAGGTTTCGCGTAAGGAGGGCAGGGCGATGGTCGAGGCCGTATTGCAGGCAATGACGATGGCGTCAATGCCGCGATTCGCGACAGGCCCGGCCAGTACCTCGCAGACGCGTCCGGACAGATCGCTGTCATTCATTGCGCTGTAGGGAAAACGCGCATCGTCGGCCAGATAGGTTATGTCAGCTTCAGGGATGGCATTTCGGAGCGCGCCGAGAACCGATAACCCGCCGAGCCCGGAGTCGAAGACCAGAAGATGAGGCGGGCGGCGATGCTGCATGGGTTTGTCTGGCTGATGGCTATCGTCAGTTGGGTGAATAGCCGGTTTCCGCCCCTACGGCAAACGCGCCGTCACGGCGAGGAAGCGGCTGTCCGGCCCCTCGAAGCCGACCTGCTGCATATGCAAAAGGATTGCGTAGACTTGGCTATCGCCTGAGACGTGCCGGTAAATATCGGCGAAGGAATAGCCGAGCGCGCAGCCGCGGCTCTCGGGCACACGCTTGTCCTGATGCAGCACCACGCGTTTCTTGCCTTCCTGCCACATCGTCAGGGTAAAGCCCTTGATGGGCTCATCCGCGAAGCCCTTGCATCGTGAGGGCAGGGATGTCTCGCTGATTGAAAAGCGCACGGGCTGTTGTGACGGCGGCGTCATCTGATAGTTGCTGTCGATCGCGATTTCATGCGGGTCGGCGCTGATCTCGGAGCGCGGATTGCTGGCGAGATGCTCGCCCGGCTCACTGATCCCGTGACGTTTCAGCAAAGGGGCCGCTTGGCTTTTCGCGCGCTTGCGGGCGTCATCCAGGCCACGGTTCTCGTTTTCGATCAGCACCTTGACTGGTGAGCCTTTCACCCAGCTATCGTCATGCGTGTCGATGATGAAAATCTCCGAAAAGGGAAATCCGGAGCCGTCCTGCACGCCATATTGCTCAAAGGCGAAGTATTGTCCGTCTGGGGAAAAGCCGAGCACATCACGCGATGCATAGTCGCCTGCAACGGCAATTGATTTGGAAACGGTAATCAGAAATACCAGTATAAGCAGACCGAAACCGGACCTTCTGACGACGCGCATGTAGCTTTCTCCTGTTTTCAGGTATTTCGTGCCGCTTGATCTTAACGCTCTTGCGAGTTTATGGAAGCCAGGCTGAATATAATGCAAAGGAAATCGGATGCTTGCACGCGATGAGGGAACCTCTCCCCGCCCGGTCGAAAGCCGCGACGAACTGGTGGCGTATCTGGAAGCTGGGAGCAAACCGGCGGAAGACTGGCGGATCGGGACGGAGCACGAGAAATTCGGGTTCCACAAGAGCGATCTTTCCCCCGTCGCCTATGAAGGCCCTGCGGGAATCGCGGCTCTCCTCAGCGAAATGGCCGGGCGTTTCGACTGGAAACCTTATGAGGAAGATGGGCATATCATCGCGCTGAAAGATCCCTGCTGCGATCTGGGCGGCTCGATCACGCTTGAGCCGGGCGGGCAGTTCGAGCTGTCCGGCGCGCCGCTCAGAACCATCCACGAGACGTGCAGTGAGGTGAACACCCATCTGGCGCAGGTGCGCGAGGCGGGTGATGCGCTCGACATCGGGATGCTTGGCCTCGGCTTTTCGCCGAAATGGACGATGGCGGAGACCCCGCGCATGCCGAAAGGCCGCTACGGCATCATGGCGTCCTATATGCCCAAGGTCGGCAATCTCGGTCTCGACATGATGTTCCGATCCTGCACGGTGCAGGTCAATCTCGATTTCTCCAGCGAAGCCGACATGGTCAAGAAGCTGCGCGTCAGCCTCGCGCTTCAGCCTGTCGCCACGGCGCTATTCGCCAATTCGCCCTTCAAGGAAGGCAAGCCGAACGGTTTTCTCTCCTATCGCAGCGAGATCTGGAAGGATACCGATCCGGACCGCACCGGTATTCTGCCTTTCGCCTTCGATGACGGAATGGGTTTCGAGCGCTATGTCGATTATGCGCTCGACGTGCCGATGTATTTCGTTGCGCGAGGCGGACGGTATGTCGACGTGACCGGCGCCTCGTTCCGTGATTTTCTGGATGGCCGGCTTGAGCAATTGCCCGGCGAACGTGCCACGCTTGAGGATTGGTCGGATCACCTGACGACGCTGTTCCCCGAGGTCCGGCTCAAGAAGTTCCTCGAAATGCGCGGCGCGGATGGCGGGCCTTGGCGGCGTCTTTGCGCACTGCCGGCGCTATGGACCGGGCTGCTTTATGATGCGGCAAGCCTCGATGCCGCATGGGATCTGGTGAAGGACTGGACGGCCGAGGAGCGGCAGACCATGCGGGATGCGGTTCCAAGACAAGGGCTGAACACGCCGTTTCGCGATGGAACGCTGCTGACGGTCGCCCGCGAGGTTCTGAAGATTACCGAAGCGGGCTTGAAAAACCGCGCCGCGCTCAATAGCGGCGGCGAGGATGAGACGATCTTCCTGGAAAGCCTTGAGGAAGTGCTGGCCGCGAAAAAGACGCCCGCCGAATTGCTGCTCAGCAAATATGAGAATGAATGGCAGGGCAATATCGACAAGATCTTCAAGGCCGAGGCTTATTAAGCGAAGGTGCGCATATCACCGAAATCCCCTGCTGCTGCAAGGCATCCCGGTGATATTGGACAGCCGGGAGGTTAGGCCGCCCTGCGCTCGTCTGTTCTGCGGAACAGGATATTGATGACGCCGGTCAGGCTTGCGCGTTTCTCCTCTTCAACGCCTTTGGCCATTTTACGTTGCCGGATTTCATTGGCCAATGTCTTGAACGGATTATCTGCCGCGACCGGGTCCGCCTTGCCGCCGAGTATTTTCAGCACGACTTTCTTCAGCGGCTGGCGCGTTTTCAGCTCCACCGCGCCAAAGACCAGGATGGCGACGTAGGGCAGCATCTTTTCGAGCAGTTCGGCAGGTAGCGGCAGTACCTTGGTCCGGTTCTCGATGATCCTGGCGATGTAATTGCGGTTCGGGATCAGCGTCGTCAGCAAGGCGCGGCCTTCCACCTCGATCTGGGGATGGGTGAAGATGCCCGGATCGGCGAGATAGCGGTCATGACGCCGCGCGCCGATCAGTTCCAGCAGCATCATCAAACCGTGCGGCGTTTCCATGCGCTTCAGCATCGCCTTGTGGAGGGGAGGCAGGAAATAGCGCACGACCTGGGCCGCCAATTCGTCATTGATCCCGAAAGCGGCACCCATATGATTGAAAATCCGCCCGTTCTGGGCGCTGGCAATGCTTCGGAAAAGTCTCATTCGGTGTCTCTCACATGTGTGATAAGGCGCAAGCCGCCGTCAGCGTGAACGCAGACGCACAACGCAAAAACCGAACGCAACATTGAACTGGAAGATATGCCTACAGTGGCACACGGCTCGTTCCGCATAGGCGGATCGAATCAAGCAATCACCGAAAATTTTATGTAAATCGAGCGGCTCTGCCAAAGCCGCAATGGGCTTTTCCCGCAAGCGGATGAGGTTTGTGCAACAGACTGTTACCCGAAAGTAACAATCTGTTAACGATTCAATTCAGCTGAGTGAGACCGTCGGAGAAGCCGGCGAGCGAGATCGGCACGCCGATGCCGAATTCGGGCGTCTGGAAGATAATGAAGACGGCATTGGACCCGGTCTGCATTTTCTTGATCAGCGCATCATCGACGACAACTTCGGCCACACAGCCTGCCAGGCCGCATTTCAGGAACGAGGCGTGGCCGACATCCACATCGTCGATCTTCAGGCCAAGTCCGGTTGGCAGCAGTACACCGAGCGGCGCGACGACACGCAGCAGCCGCGTCTTGCCATCAGAAGATTTGAGGAAAACGACGGTCAGAGCGACATTAGGCCGGTCTTCTGCCTTTACGCTCTGCACCAATCCGCATTTTTCCACGCTTGAACCGGGCGGCTGGCCGCAGCGCAATTGCCACTCTCCATGGATCGAGCGCACCTGGCTGGAGCCGACCGGATCGTTCGAGGATTGTGCAAATACCGGCACAAAAGATCCGGCCAATAAAAGAGCGGCAAGCAGGTATTGGCGAATGGCTGACACGAGGTCGAGACTCCAGGTTCGTAGCATGTGAAGGCTCAGCAGCCCATGGCTTAGCGCCGGGCGGGCGGCAGGTCAACAAGTGAACCGGCGCCTGAGCCTTTGCATGGAAGTTGCGTGTTGAAATGGTCAAATTGAGGCGAAAGCAGCACGCAAAGCAGTCGCTTTGTTCGCCTCACGCGAAAAAATGTCGCGAAGAAGTTCGGAATTTGAACCATTAGAATATTGCTGTTCAGTTTTCTCCGGTCTAAGACGATGCAGCGCTCCCTGGCGCAGCATGAGGAAAGACATAATGCTTGATCGCCCTATCAACCTGCTATCCAAGGCATTGCCTTTTTTTGCCCTGACCGCGCTGACATCCGTTGCTGCGCGCGCCGCCGAAGGAAAGCCCGAAAACTGGCAGCTCGGCTTCCAGGACGCCGCGACGGACATCGCCCAGCAGATACATGATTTCCACGATCTGCTGCTGGTGATCATCACGGCCATTGTCGTGTTCGTGCTCGGCCTGCTGATCTGGGTCATGATACGCTATAACGCCAAGGCGAACCCGACACCGTCCAAGACCTCTCACAATACGACTGTCGAGATCGTCTGGACCGTCGTACCCGTGCTGATTCTTCTTGTAATCGCGGTGCCGTCTTTCCGGCTGCTTTACGCCCAGTACGATGTTCCCAAGGCAGATATTACCATCAAGGCGACCGGCTATCAGTGGTACTGGAGCTACGAATATCCCGATAATGGCGGTTTCGGCTTCGACTCGATCCTCGTAGAGAAGGACGAGCTGAAAGCGGGACAACCTTATCTGCTGACGGTGGACAATGAGGTTGTCGTGCCTGTAAACAAGGTCGTGCATGTGCTGCTCACATCGAACGACGTGATACACGACTGGGCCATACCGTCTTTCGGCGTGAAGCTGGATGCCGTAAAGGGGCGCAACAGTCTTGTCTGGTTCAAGGTCAACAAACCGGGCGTCTATTACGGTCAGTGCTCAGAGCTTTGCGGCGCACGTCACGCATTCATGCCGATCACCGTCCGCGCCGTGCCGGAGGAGGAATTCCAGGCATGGGTCAAGAACGCGCAGACGGCTTTTGCATCCACCATGCCTGAGCGGCCCAAACTGGCAGGTCCAGCTTCTGGCCAGCAGGATGACAAGAAACAGACGCTTGCATCGGCTGAGTTGAAGTTAACGGAACGGCGCTAAAGGATTTTACCGGCCAATATCTTGCCGGAGGAAAAGGAAAAGACACGATGGCGACGACAGCAGACACCGGCTATCACGACCACCACGCGCCCGGCTTTGTTGCGCGCTGGCTATTTTCGACTAACCATAAAGACATCGGCACGCTTTATCTGCTGTTCGCCATTATTGCGGGGCTGATCGGCTCGGCGCTGTCCGTCGCTATCAGGATGGAGTTGCAGGAGCCCGGTCTTCAGATCTTCGGCGATCCGCATCTCTACAATGTTTTCATAACATCGCACGGTCTGATCATGATCTTCTTCATGGTCATGCCAGCGATGATCGGGGGGTTCGGCAACTGGTTCGTCCCGCTCATGATCGGCGCGCCGGATATGGCCTTCCCGCGCATGAACAACATCTCCTTCTGGCTGCTTCCGGCTTCCTTCACGCTTCTGATCCTGTCGCTGTTCGTTGAAGGCGATTCCGGCGGCACCGGTGTCGGCGGCGGCTGGACGCTTTACGCCCCGCTTTCGACGACAGGCAGCCCCGGACCGGCGATGGACCTCGCCATTCTTTCCATACATCTGGCCGGTGCGTCCTCGATTCTTGGTGCGATCAATTTCATCACCACGATCTTCAACATGCGCGCGCCGGGCATGACGCTGCACAAGATGCCGCTATTTGTCTGGTCCATTCTGGTGACGGCGTTCCTGCTTCTTTTATCGCTGCCGGTGCTGGCGGGCGCCATCACCATGCTGCTGACCGACCGCAATTTCGGCACGGTTTTCTTCGATGCCGCGGGGGGCGGTGATCCACTCCTGTTTCAGCACCTGTTCTGGTTCTTCGGACACCCGGAAGTCTATATTCTGATCCTGCCAGGCTTCGGTATCATCAGCCAGATTATCTCAACCTTTTCGCGCAAACCGATCTTCGGTTATCTCGGCATGGCTTATGCCATGGTGGCGATCGGCGTGATCGGCTTTATCGTCTGGGCGCATCATATGTATGCGGCGGGGCTGAGCGTCGATACGCAGGCCTATTTCGTCTTCGCCACGATGGTGATCGCCGTGCCGACCGGCATCAAGATCTTCTCCTGGATTGCGACGATGTGGGGCGGCTCGATCGAGTTCCGCACACCGATGCTCTGGGCGATCGGCTTTATCTTCCTGTTCACGGT
>CAYOUP010000170.1:0-7824 GCA_964407125.1 uncultured Hyphomicrobiaceae bacterium
ATGCGGAAAACGCGCTTGCCGGTCAGCTTGAACGAGACCACCTGCACGATCACCGACAGCGTTTCCAGCACGAACAGGCCGCCGACAATGCCGAGCACGATCTCATGCTTGGCCGCTACAGCGATCGCGCCGAGCGTTCCGCCCAGAGCCAGCGAGCCGGTATCGCCCATGAAGATCATCGCTGGCGGTGCGTTGAACCATAAAAAGCCGAGCCCTGCGCCAACGAGCGCCCCGCATATCACCGAGAGTTCACCAGCGCCAGGCACGAAATTGATCTGCAAATATTCCGCAAACACCGCATTGCCGACCAGATAGGAGATCAGCCCGAAAGTCGAGGCAGCGATCATCACGGGAACGATAGCCAGGCCGTCCAGTCCATCGGTGAAATTCACCGCATTGCCGGATCCGGCAATGACAAACACCCCGATCAGAATGAAGAACGGTCCGAAATCGATCAACAAATCCTTGAAGAACGGCAATGTCAGGGATGTCGCCAGTTCCGGCTTGGTGATCACCGAAATGCAATAGGCGGCGATCCCGGCGATCAGCAGCTCCAGAGTAAGTCTTATCCTGCTGGAAAAGCCGTGCGTGGTACGTTTCGTGACTTTCAGGAAGTCGTCGTAAAATCCGATCAGCCCATAAGACAGCGTCACGGCCAGGACGACCCAGACAAATTTATTGGCGAGATTGGCCCACAGGATCGTCGCGACGCCGACGCCGAGCAGGATCATCAGCCCGCCCATAGTCGGTGTGCCGATCTTGGCGAGATGTGCTTCCGGACCATCCGTTCGGATCGGCTGCCCCTTGCCTTGATGCAGGCGGAGCTGGTTGATGAGTGCCGGGCCGAACAGGAATACGACGAGCAGCGCGGTCATGATCGCGCCGCCGGTGCGGAAGGTGATATAGCGGAACACGTTGAAGACGGGAAACGTGTCTCCAATGTTGCCCAGAAGATAGAGCATCGCCCTTCCTTTCGATTATGCCGCGGCGGTTTTCGTCTGCGGCGCGCATTGCGGAAATTTCGTTTTTGTCGCCTCGACCAGCGGCCCCATGCGGCTTCCGAGCGATCCCTTGATCATGACGGCGTCGCCGGGGCGCAGCGCATCGAGCAGCGGTGCCTCCAGCGCATCGGATGTCTCGGTCCAAAGGCCGCGCCGCGTTTCGGGGAGCGCCGCAAAGAGCGCTGCCATATGAGGGCCGGAGCAATAGACGAGGTCGATGCCGTTTTTTTCGATGATGCCTGCAAGCCCGGCATGAAGCGTGTCGGATTGCGCGCCGAGTTCGAGCATGTCGCCGAGAACGGCGATGCGACGGCTGGCGTGTATGTCTGGAAGCGCGCCCAGCACATTCAGTGCGGCGGTCATGGAGGCCGGGTTGGCGTTATAGGCTTCGTCGATCAGCAGGATGGTACCGCCGGGGATCGAGTGGCGGGTCTGCGCGCCGCGACCGGCCGGTGCGCCAAATTCGGCGAGTGCGGCGCTTGCGTGGATAGCATCGCTTCCGAGAACCTGGATTGCAGCAATGGCCGCAAGCGAGTTCATCGCCAGATGTTCGCCTGGCGCGCCGATTGTGTAAGACAATGATTTGCCGAACAATTCGGCTTCGATGGCGGAGCCGTTTGCCGAAATCGCAAGGGCTGTAAGACGGCTTTCCGCATCGCCTGCCCGCCCGAAACGGACAATCCGCTCGATGCCTGCTTTGCCTGCGCACTCAGCCAGCAGCGCATACTGATCATTGTCGCGGTTGAGAATCGCTGCACCGCCCGGTGTGACGCCTGCAAAGATTTCCGCCTTCGCCTCGGCGATGGCCTCAACGCTTTCGAAAAACTCCAGATGTACCGGGGCAACGGTGGTGATGATCGCGGCATTCGGGCGAACCATTCTTGTCAGCGGCGTAATTTCGCCGGGATGGTTCATGCCGATCTCGAACACGGCATAGTCGGCATCGCGCGGCAGGCGCGACAAGGAAAGCGGGACGCCCCAATGATTATTGTAGGATTTCTCCGAGGCATGGACACTGCCCAGCCGCGACAGCATCAGGCGGAGCATCTCCTTCGTGCCGGTCTTGCCGACGCTGCCGGTCACAGCGACGATGCGGGCCCTGGCGCGCTCACGCCCGGCACGGCCAAGCGCATTGAGCGCTTCCAGCGTATCGGCGACGCGAAGGAGCGGACCGGGACTGACAGTATCGTAGCCACCCTCGACCACGGCCAGCGCCGCCCCGGCCTCAAACGCCTGCTCTATATATTGATGTCCGTCCGTGCGCTCGCCCCGGATCGCAACGAACAGATCGCCTGGCTGGAGCGTGCGCGTATCGATCGAGACGCCGTTTACACCTTGCGGCATCGCGCCGGAACAATCCGTCCCCAGCGCTGCCTTCAATTCATCCGCCGTCCAGAGCATATCAGCCATTAGCTTCCTCCCTCAGCCCCGCCGAGAATGGACGCCACTGCATCGTGATCGGAATAGGGCAACACCCTATCGCCCACAATTTGTCCGGTTTCATGGCCTTTTCCGGCAATAAGCAAGAGGTCGCCGGGCTGCATGGCCGCAATGGCCGTTGCGATGGCCTCGTGCCGGTCGCCGATCTCCTGTGCGCCCGGAGCCGCCGCCATGATCTCAGCCCGGATCGTGGCCGGATTTTCACTGCGCGGATTGTCGTCGGTGACATAGACGCAATCGGCAAGACGCACGGCAGCCTCGCCCATTTGAGGGCGCTTGCCCTTGTCGCGGTCGCCGCCTGCGCCGAAAACAATGTGAAGCCGGTTCTTCGTATAGGGACGCAGCGCGGCAATCGCATTTTCCAGCGCCGCCGGCGTGTGTGCGTAGTCGATGAAGACCGGATCGCCGCTTTGCGTGTGCCCGGCGAGTTCAAGACGGCCTTTCGCGCCGGTCAGTTTTTCGGCGGCGGCAAAGGCCTTATCGGCCTCAAGCCCGGTCGTCAGCGCAAGGCCGAGCGCCACGAGAACGTTCGATGCCTGAAAGTCGCCAGCCAAGGGCAGCAAAATCTCTCTCTGCTCACCTTTGTAGGTCAGCGTGAGCCGCTGGCCGAAGCCTTCGCGGGCAACCGCATCGAGGCACAGGGCCTCGCCATTATGCCCGACGGTGAAAACATCAAGGCCGCAATCACGCGCAATCCGCGCCGCGCGCACGCCCGCTTCGCTGTCCACGTCAATAATCGCCGGGCTGCCGGGCGGCAGAAGCTCGGTGAACAGCCGCATCTTGGCGTTGAAGTAATCTTCGAAGTTTGCGTGATAATCCATGTGGTCACGCGAGATATTGGTGAATGCCCCGGCCCGCAGTTTCACACCATCAAGACGATACTGCGCCAGGCCGTGACTGGACGCCTCGAACGCCAGATGGGTTGCGCCGCGCTCGGCCAGCGAAGCCAGTTTTTCATGCAGCACAACCGGATCGGGCGTCGTATGCGCCAGCGTCTCCTGCTGTCCCTTGAAAAAGATGCCTGTCGTGCCGAGACTGGCCGCCTTATAGCCCGCATGTTCCCAGATCTGGCGCAGAAAGGAGGCAACGGAGGTCTTGCCGTTCGTGCCGGTCACGGCAACCGTCAATTCCGGCTGTGCGCCGTAAAACTGGGCCGCCATCTGCGCGAGACGGCGGCGGGGATTGGCGTCGCGGATCACCTGAATTTGCGGCGGTACATTGACAATTGCGTTTTCATCGGCAAGCACGGCGATCGCCCCGCGCAAGACGGCATCGGCGATAAAACGGCTGCCATCGGTCTTCGTGCCGGACAGCGCGGCAAACAGGTAGCCGGGCTCAACCGCTCGGCTGTCCGCCGTCAGCCCCATAATTTCAGGCAAAGCGGTACCGTCGGCGCCATCGGGATGTGCTAACAGACGGGAAATTATGTCGCGTTTTTCAAATGTCATGGTTTCGCCGGGGCCATCCGCTGCCGGAAACGGATGCAGATCGCAATTTGGATCGTCCGGTTAATAGGAGGCTTGACGGTTTTCGTCAAATTTCCGTGAGGGCGCAATCCCCAACATCGGCGCAATCCTGCGAATAAGATGCCCTGCGGCCGGCGCTGCATTGTTTCCGGCTTCGGTGCGGGCGCCTTTTTTCTCCGGCTGCGGCTCGTCGATCACGATCAGAGCGAGATAGCGCGGATTGTCCATCGGAAAGCCCGCGACAAAGCTGGTGATAACCTCGTCGCCATAGCCGCCCGCGACCGGTTTATAGGCCGTGCCGGTCTTCCCGCCGATACGATATTCATGTGCATCGGCATGGCGTCCGGTGCCGCGCTCCGCATTCAGCCAGAACAGGCGGCGCAGCTTGGCGCTGGTTTTCTCGCTGACGACGCGGTCGCCTTTGCTTATTTGCGTGTCGCGGACCGGCAGGAATGTCGGCTTGATCAACGTGCCGCCATTGATGAGGCTGGCCGTCGCCGCTGCAAAGGCAAAGGGCGAAACGGAGATGCCGTGGCCATAGGATGCGGTCATGGTGTTGACCTCGCGCCACGGATCGGGGATCAGGGCGCGCGCCGTCGGGCCAAGTTCGGTTTCGACCGGTTCCAGCAGGCCGAGCACATTGAAGAAGCCTCGCAACTTGCCGCCGCCTGCTTCGAGCGCCAGCCGCGCCGCGCCGGTGTTGGAGGAATGGATGAAAACGTCCTCGACTGTCAGGAAACGCGTCTTCGCGTGGCGGTCTTCCAGCGTAAAGCCGCCCATGCGGATCGGCGTCAGCACGTCGATTTCATCACGAAGCCCGACATTTCCAAGTTCGAGCGAGAGCGCCACGGTGAAGCTCTTGAAAACGGAGCCGAGTTCGTAACTGTCGGCATAGAGCCGGTTGTGGCGGCCCTTGATAAGGGATTCTTCCCGATTATTGGGGTCGTAATCGGGCAGTGCGGCAAGGGCGAGCACCTCGCCGGTTCGTATATCCAGCACCACACCGCTTGTGGCCTTGGCCTGATAGCGATGCAGGGCGTCCGTCAGTTCCTCATGCAGCGCATGCTGCACGCGCAGATCGAGCGACAGCGCGATCCTGGGACGTTCGCCCTTTTCCTTCGGTGGGATGGCAAGCTCCGGGTGGCTATCGATATAGCGCTCGATGCCCGCAATGCCTTTATTGTCGACATTGGTCTGGCCGAGGACATGCACCGCTGTTCGTCCTGCCGGATAGATGCGTTGCGGCTCTTCGATCAGTGTAAGGCCGGGCAGGCCGAGGCTGTGGATGGCTTTCGCCAGATTCGGTGTGAGTCCGCGCTTGATCCATTCGAACCGGCTCTTGCTCGTCAGCTTGCCACGTAATCCGATCATATCATCCGGCTGCAGGATACGGGACAGCTTCTCGACCGTTTCGTCGGCATTGATGATCTGCCCGGGGTCGGCATAGAGCCAGTAGACGCGGATATCCGATGCGAGCATGCGGCCGTTGCGGTCAACCAGATCGGGGCGTGATTGGGCAAATTGCGTATGCTGCTCATGGGCCGTCATGAGCTGCGAGGTCATGATGGGGTAGCGGCCAAGCATGGTGAGGTGCCAGGCGACGGCTGCGAAGCCTCCAAGGAGGCACAGCATCAGCGCATGGAGCCGCCAGCGTGGGAGTGGCGCGCTCATCTCACTTCAGCCCCGTACCGCGGATCAACGCGCCGATACGGTCCTCATGCGGCGTTTGCGGACGCTTCTGAACCGGGGGCGGCATTTTGGCCAGCAGGGCAAGGAAATCGGCGTTTGTAATGAGCTGATCGGGCTTGGCGGGTTCCAGATCGAGCAGTTTGCGGGCGAGCTTCTCGACGCGGTCGGGACTGGTGACGTGGCTCCATTCGGTGCGCATCAGGGCGAGATTGTCGTTTTCCTCGGAAATGGCGCGTTCGAGCTTGGCGGCGCGCGCCTGAAGCTGGCGGGTTTCATACTTCATGTCATAGATGAGAACGACCAGCCCGGCGAGAAAACCGAACGACAACAAACTCAAAAGACGCATCACCCGCAGCCTCCCCGAAAACCTAACCGTCCTCCTCCCCTAGCAAGGATTGGTGAACAGCCCGTAACCTTAGCGCCGCAAATTTGACAGTTTCAGTCCCGGAAGTGTCGCTAATTCACCCTTATTAACCCAGGCTGGAGCGTCGAGTCGGATCGCTGCCCTGAGCTTTGCCGAACGCGCGCGCGGATTGCCCCTGATCTCCTCTTCGCCCGGCTCGACGGGCTTGCGGCGCAAAAGCTTGAAGCTCGGGGCACGCTTTTCGCCGCTATCGGGCATGTGGCGGGAGCCTCGTCCCTTGCCGCCGGATCGGATAGTGAGGAAGGTTTTCACGATACGGTCTTCCAGCGAATGGAACGTTACAACGATCAGCCTGCCGCCGGGCCTCAGGATTTTTTCCGCCGCGTGCAGCGCCCCGGCGATTTCGCCAAGCTCGTCGTTGACGAACAGGCGCAAGGCCTGAAAGCTGCGCGTCGCCGGGTGGATCTTGTCGTCATGGCGGCGCGGCATGACGCTTTCGATCAGGCTTGCAAGGTCAAGCGTGCGCTCGAATGGCTTTTCCGTGCGGCGCGCCACGATGGCGCGGGCGATGGTGCGGGAACGGCGTTCTTCTCCGAGATGAAAGAGAATATCGGCGATTTCGGACTCATCGAAGCTGTTCACGACATCGGCGGCGCTGACGCCTTCACCGGACATGCGCATGTCGAGCGGCCCGTCGCGCATGAAGGAAAAGCCCCGCTCCGCCTCGTCCAGTTGCATGGACGACACGCCGAGATCGAAAATCACGGCATCGGAGGGATTAAAACTGAATTGTGAGGATAACTCGTCCAGAGCGCTGAAAGGCGAGGCGGCGAAATGGAAGCGTCCGGGGAAGTCCCTGACCAGATGACTTGCGATTGACGCCGCTGCCGGATCACGGTCGAGCGCCAGCACATTGCACTTGGCGCTTTCAAGGATGGCTCGCGAATAACCGCCCGCACCGAAGGTGCAGTCGATATAGCGTTCGTCGTCTGTTGGCTGAAGTGCGCCGAGGACTTCGGAGATAAGTACAGGAGTATGGCGGGCTAGTCCGCCAGCGGTTTCGGGGGCCTCTCCCTTACCGCTGCCCGTCATGACTCCTGTACTCCCTCTTTGCTCCCGCCCGCTAGCGGGCGGGTCCCCGCGCCGAACTCTCTCCGGTGGGCTCTGGCGCGCTCGCGAGCCTCTGTCCGGAATTCTTCATAGGCGTCTGGCGCCCAGATCTGAAACTTGTCCCCGAGTCCGACGAACACCGCAACATCGGATATTCCCGCATGATCCCGTAATCTCTTGGGGAGCACTGCGCGCCCGTCGGGATCGACCTTAATTCTTTCGCTCTCGCCGAAATAGATGGTCGCGATTTCGTCGCGCTCCGGGCTGTCGATGGCAAAGTCTTCCAGAATGCCCTTAATCTTTTCGACCAGACGGCTGCCGCCAGCTTCGAGCGCGGCCCTGTCGAGATGCGGATAACAGAAGATCTCCTCAGCACCTTCCTTGGTGAGCACGGCCCGAAAAGGGGCAGGGATCGAAACACGTCCCTTTGCGTCGATCTTGTTATCGAACCTGGAAGCAAATTCATCCATTCCCCTTGAGGCGCTCCCGGCTTCTACGCAGACATCAACCGCGGGCAGCGCGGCGATCTTTCATTGCAAAAATTCGGACCGGGAGAAGACAAGCCCGTGCCCCCTATTTGGCCTTCGAAGGACGTGCGTTTGCGGTCTTCTCCCGAATCAACCCTCCGAACGGGTATTCATGGGATAGCATGGGATTTTATGGGTGTCAACGGAGCTGGGAGGAATCTGGTGGTAAGTTACTGGGATTGGACGGTGTGATCGGCGCGAGAGCCGTGGCTGGAGACATGAATTTT
>CAYOUP010000171.1:0-4499 GCA_964407125.1 uncultured Hyphomicrobiaceae bacterium
CCGCATGCCGGTAATCCTGCCTCCTGAGAGCTATGATCGCTGGCTATCGCCGCTTGAGCCGGACCCGCATGACCTGCTCGCGCCCTACCCGTCCGAACTCATGCGCATGTGGCCGGTCTCGAACAAGGTGAACGCGCCGCGCAATGACACTCCGGATATTCTGGACCCTGAATAGGTTTGCCTGGTTCCAATCGTTTAAAGCGGGTTGGCGGGCGTAAAAGAGGTGCCCGCTTTTCCTCAACCCGCTCTACGAAATCAGCCAGCCGCCATCGACATCAACGGTCGTGCCGGTGACGAAGTCATTCTGTACAAGGAAGATAATCGCCTGCGCTGTCTCGTCCGCCGTCCCCGCGCGAGGGATCGCATGTCCCGCCGTCATCTTCCCGTAATAGGCTTCGCGCTCCGCCCCCTTAAGCGCGATCATCGGGGTGTCGATCTGGCCGGGCGAGACGACATTGATCCGGCGTGGCGCAAGCTCATTGGCGACGCCTCGCGCAAAGGCTTCGACGGCGCCACCGACCGAGCCAAGCGCGATCTGCCCCGGCTTGACCTTGCGCGCGGGCGCTCCGCTCACGAGAACGATCGCGCCGTCTTCTGGCAAGTGAAGCGCACCGTAGCGAACGACATTGGTATAGCCCCAAAGCTTGTCGAATGAGGCACGATATCCGGCCATGTCCATTTCCAGGAACGGTCCGATGGCGCGCCTGCCACCGGTCGCTGCGCTGATCAATATGTCGAACGGCGCGCATTCGTCAAAGAGCGTCTGAAGCGCCTGCTCGTCGAGCACATCGCATTTTTTCAGCGTAAGCCCCGATGCGGCATCGCCCGCCCGGTCCGGGTTGCGGCTGATCGCGACCACCTCGGCTCCCAGCTCCTTAAGCTGCTGCGAAGCGGCAAGTCCAATGCCCGATGTGCCGCCAAAAACAAGCGCTTTCCTGCCTGCGATGTCCATATTCGCTCCTCCGGATCTCGGTTAAAATTCCTGGATCAGCGGATAAACTGATCGGCATAGTCCGCCCCCAGACCGACCTCGCCATAATGCTTCCGGCACATTTCGATCTTCGTAAAGACGTCTTCATAGCCGAGCGGCTCGCCCCAGGGATCGACATAATACATGATCCCGTTGACCTGAAAGAGCGTGATCATTTCCTCGACATCCTCGGGCACGACCAGCGTGTGGGTTTCGCCCGGAGGCTCGAAAACATACCCGCCCTGCTCCGCAACCCAGTCATGCTCAAGATAGCGCCAGCGCCCCTTGATCACGAAGCCGTGCACCGCCTGCGGATGACGGTGGCGCGTCAGCACGCCCGCCTTGCGGACTTTCAGGAGAGTCACCCAGTAGCCCTGCGACCGGTTCAGGCATAATGGCCGGAACCAGACATTCTCCGCCTGTGGAACCCAGATACGGTCGTCCTCCGGCACGGCCTGCGGGACGACGATCTCGGGCAGGGCATCGGCAGGAAAAGGTAATTGATACGGCATCCGCGCCGTATCCTGTCCGGCTTCTTTCGAGGGCATTGGAATCCTCCGTTTATAGGGTGACAGAACTGCCGCCAATGAATTCGATCGCCCTCATGATATTCGGTACGGTCGAAGCGCGACATTACAAAGGTGAATGAGGATCAACCGGCATGCCGCTGCGTTTACAGCGTCGCCTTTCAAGGGAACCCTAAACTGTCAAACCGCTGTGACAGCCCAATTATCACTGGAATATCATCACTCAATATGGAATTTCAGATCCGTTGACGCGGCTGGATTGGCTGCGTGGAACCACGCACATCCCTCCTGCACGGGGCTCAGCCTCAAAGTGTAAGCGCCCTTGGTTTTCGGCATAAGAGATACAACGCTCAACTCGGTCGTTTCACCTGGCAGAAGTGGCTCAATGATAGCCGATCGATCACTTCGCCACGTCACCTTGCCATCGGCATCGAACCATTCGTAGCCCATATGAACGCTGCCGCTGCCTTTGGTGGATATGAGTGGAACCTGGCCTGTGTTCTGCAGACCGACCCGGATAATTATATAGTCGCCCGACCCGAATATCGCCGGCAGAATCCCCGCCCTGTTGTGAATCGAGACGTCATGAATCGTGACGTTTGCATCATAGGCGCCAAGACAGCTCTGATTTTTGGTTTCCTTGATATAAGCCATACGGGTATAGGCTTCAAAATTCACGGGATTGCGCAATAGTCTTTTGCCCCAATTGTGAAAGCCTGAAACGGATACGGCGACGATAAGAAAAATGACAACGCGGTGTTCAAATCTCTCCGTTACGCCTGCCGCGCTCATCAGAAGAGGGATCAGGATTCCGAAGACGGCTGCGGCTTTCATATAGCCGGTATAATGCATTGCGACCGTCGGACCGAAGCAGGCATAGAATCCCAACAGCACCAGCGTCGCGGCGGCGATGCCGCGCATGAGATTGTTTGTCTCACTGAAGCGGGTGAACAGGACCCGCCAGGCCAGCACGCAAGCGGTCACCATGACTGCGAGAAAAAGCAGGAGCAATACAGATTCGAACCGCTTATGCGTTCCAAGCAGGCCACCTGAGAAATAGTTGAACCAGGCTACGAAGGGCGGCCCGAGGATACCGTGCGCTTGCGAGGATGGTGCCACACCGAAATGGTTGGTGACGTAAATTTGCCATGCAACAAGCGCCGCGACAGGCAGAGCAAGCCAGTAATAGGACTGCCATCGCAGCAGCGATATAGCCGTTTCTGTCCAGCGGCGCGCTTCTTTCCTTGCCGCCAGAACGTGATCCACAAAATATGCCGCGCCGATCAGAAGCGGAAACAGCACATAGATTTCGCGGGACAGGGCTGAAAAGACAAGTAGCATGGCCGCCAGTGCAAACTGGCCGGCAAATAGGGCCGACAGGCCAAGGATGAGAAATGCATCCGCGGCGGCATCGGGCAGTGCATTGAACAGAGTTAAATACACACCGGTCGAGAGCGACCATAGAAGGATCAGCGCAGGATCGACGGACAGACGTGAAAACAGCAAAGCGCCGCACCAGGTCGCGGCAAGAACAAGCAGGAAGTAGCTGACGAAGAAAGTTAACGGCGAGACCCAGTCCTGTCCGGTCAGTGTGGCCACGATCGCTGTATAAAGGGACAATCCGACGCGCTGATAGCGATAGGAGGGCGCATCGATATGCTCCGGCGTGTCTTTTAGCCCAAGCAGATCATTGGCGATGTAATAATAGAACTGGCCGTCCCATCCGGTCTGGCCGGGGCCACTGTAAAGTGTCTTTATGCCCTTCTGCTGCAAGGCCTCGGGAACGCCGAACATTTCACCGGATAGGATGTGGTTGTTGATGTCACCTTTCAGGGTTCGCTGGAAGTAGAATTCGAATGCTAACAACGTCACCAGAAGAAAAATTGCGCATATAGCAAAAGGCCGCCCATATTTATCGCGAATGGATGATCTTCTGGCCCACCACCTTCTCGTCGATGGCGCAGTATCGGACGTGTCTTTTGCGGCGCCGCTCCTTGTGCTGTCCAGACTGTCCGAAGGGGTACAATGTTCGGTGAGATCTGTCCGTGACGGAAGTGTGTCGCTCATGGATCACCTTATCTGATAGGGCATCTGGTTGCCGTGCGGAGCATGGGGCAGTCCATCAGCCAAATCGGCTGCGCACCCTAAGCTGTTTCATCGAGAGTTATGCAGCGTTGCTTGCCTGGCGGAATTTTTCGGCGTCCCAGTTGAGCAATGCGCTGATATCGCCGTCCGTCAGGGTAACCAGATCCGTGTTCCCGGGTTGCCTGCTCAACACATCGTAATAGCATTGGAGATAGGCATATTTTCCCGCACCGAGCGGTTCGCGCTCGAAGACGCCTGCGCCTTTTACGAAAATCAGTTCCGGCCTCTGCCCTCCCCTCTGGATGGTTTGGCGAAACGTCTCAGCGCTTTCGAACATATGCGGCGCGGCGCCGAGAAACACGACATGGTCGGGATAAAGCGCCCAGTTCTTGCCTAGTTGATCGAAATAGGCGAGGTCCGTTGCAAGCTCCTGGACGTCGGGGACAGGAACAGGCTGATACCCTTGTTCTGCAAGCAACCCGAGGCTCACGGAGTCGGATGCTCGCACCGGCGGTTTTGATCGGACCGGACATTTGAAACGCTCGATGGCCGTGGATAATATGCCGCTGACCTCGGCAATGCTGCTGCCGCCGGCGACAACTCCATGATTTTGCAGGAAAGCGACATTTGCAGACGGGCGTTCCTTCAAAGCCGCTTTCAAGGCCCTGGCGAGCTCCGGGCCGGGTTTATGGTATGCGGTCTCAATCCAATGCGTGTCCGATCCCATCCTTGCCCTGATTGCGGCCTCGGCATCCGGGCGGACGAGATGCGCCAGTATTTCGACAGCGTGGACGTGGACGACGATTGGGTGCTCGAAGAGCGCATGCAGCATGGTCTCGATAGATGGGCGCAGGCGCGGACCGGATAGCGTCCTTGGGGTGGCGTTAAAATCATCGCGGGCATTTGCACTACGCAGA
>CAYOUP010000171.1:4509-7824 GCA_964407125.1 uncultured Hyphomicrobiaceae bacterium
TGCAGCGCGACGGGGACAAAGATGTCTTCATTCCGGGCATTGGCCAGCCACTTGCCCGATGCCTTGATCCATAGCGTGCCGTCTTCTTTCCATGAGACATTGCCGCCCGCGCCCTGGACCAGAAGGGGATCGGCGCCGATATGGGCGCAATAGTCCGTGACTTGCGCGCGCATGTCAGCCTGCCTTGCGCATTTGCGCATTATTTTCGAGTTGAACGAGCAATTTGCGGAGTTCGGCAAATTCACTGAAAGCCAGATCCGGCGCGCACTGTCCGGCGCCGGTTTCGACGCCTTTGTGAATCTTCTGTAACGTGATTGCGTTGATTTTCTCGCGGCTACCGCGGATGTCATTCTCGGCATTATCGCCAATCATCCAGACGCAATCGCCACCCGGCCGCATTTTCTCAAGCGCGATTTGAAACGGCGCCTCGTGTGGTTTGTCGAAACCGGCCTCCTCGCTTGTGACGATGAAGTCGAAATAGTGGTCCAGCCCGAAATAGACGATCTTGCGGAACTGGATTTGCGCGGTCAGGTCGGTAACGATTGCGGTCGGGATGCCGAGAAGGCGCAGATCGTCGAGAAAGTCCTTGAGTTCATCGAACAAAGTGGCGCTGCTCAGGAAGGTCCGCCAATAGGTCTGTTCCAGGTCGAGCGCCAGCATGACCTGCGAACCAAGCCCGGTGTTCTCCAGCATTCTCTGTAGATAGAGCAGACGGCTATGCGATGCCGCCGTATGCCGCAATCGGGCTTTGACCTCATTCCGGGCGTGGGCGAAGGCTTTGTCAAAGGTGTTGGGCGCGATGCCCAGCATCTTTTCTGCCTTGCCGCGCACGGCCTGCATGGCAGTTCTATGCGCGGGCTCGTAACTGTAAAGCGTGTTATCCGTGTCGAAAAGAATTGCGTCCGGAAGCCGGTCGAAACGCTCCGGGTTTATGTATCTTATCATATCAGGCGCCTGCTCAATGCTTGGTTGATGTGGGAAAGGGCGATGAGTTGCATCAGGCCGAGCATGCCGCTCTCCCAGCGTGGGGCGATGTCCAAAAATTCGACAATGCGGGGAAACAGGATTTGCGCTGCCAGCAGAACATCCTCGGCTGAAGTCTCGCCCTCTATGACGAGTTCAACTGCGTTGGCGTTGTCGCTCATGGTGATATCAACATGAAGGCCGCATACGCCGACGAGGACGCGCGCAAGCGAGAGCTCGTTCAGGCTGTTGCGAGAGCGCACAAACAGCTTGAACCGCAGAGGATTCTTGTCGCCAAGATCTTGCAGACTTTGCGGATGGATCGGCTGGAGCGACATGATCAGGCTGGCATGCGCGGCTTGCGGACGCACGAAGCGCACAGAGTCCGGTTCCCGCCTTTGCAAGGCGGTCATAACTTTCTCTTTGCTGTGCCCGCGCTGCTGTACGTCGCGGCGTAATTTCAGATAGCGGCGCAAACCTTCGTCGATATCGAGATAGATGCTGAGATCATAGCAATTGCGTAGCATCGGCAGATAGAGGGCGTGCAGCCCGCTGACGATGATAAAATCATTACTCTCGACCTTGTGGGGACGGCTCATCTTGCCGGTTGAATGATCATAATGGGGGACCTGAATGGAGCGGCCATCA
The DNA here is from genome assembly GCA_964407125.1 of uncultured Hyphomicrobiaceae bacterium. GTDB lineage: Bacteria > Pseudomonadota > Alphaproteobacteria > Rhizobiales > Rhodomicrobiaceae > JAHQVI01. The sequence goes on from CAYOUP010000171.1 coordinate 6,121, forward strand.
GTCAGGGAAACCAGATCGTTGGCAAAACGCTCCAGGTCATTGGCCATCGGGTTCAGATGCGTCATGACCTGCCACATCGGTTTCTGGCGGTCCCACAGGTGATAATCATCGCCGGACAGATGCGCGATGGAATGGTTGCCGAACAGCCCCTTCAATGCGTCGGCCATAGTGTCCTTCCCGGCGCCTGAATCGCCAGCGATACCGATCACGAAAGGTTTCCGGCTCAGACGGAAATAGTCATTGGACGCCACGCTCTCACGCCAGATGCGGATCGCCAGTATGATGCCGATGGCCGCCAGAAACGTCTGCAGCAGAGGCATGGGACGCGCAGCCAGCCAGTCCATCAGCGGAAAGCTGCCGAGGCTGAAGCTCGGATTGAGGCCCAGCAGGATCGATGGTTTGGGCACAAAGAACAGGCTGGTCAGCGCGTAGACGGCGGAGAATGCCCCTGCGAGCCAGATTGCTGTCAATCCGCTGCGCAGCTGATAGGCGACAAGGAAAGGCAGGAACCAGATAAACCAGCCCGGCGATGACGGTGTCAGCAACACCACCAGCAGGAAGGCCAGCCCGAGCACGGCGCTGAACAGATCGAAGTTCAGGCGGCGAACCCACCAGACCGTATAGAGCATGAGCAGATATACGAGCGGAACCACATAGATCGCGCTTCCGGAACCGATATCCAGTGCAAACTGATAGACCTTCCCCATTTCCGGATTGTTGAGCAGCATGCTCATGCCGGCCGACGAGAACAGGAAGGGCACGCAAAAAATCGCAAGAGATACACCCAGCCCCTTTAAAAAGGCGAGCAGATTGGGTCTCAACGCGCGGTTTCGGAACAGATAAATGAGAAAGAAAGGGACTGGCAGGATCATGCTGAGCTTGGCCGATATCGCTGCTCCGCAAAGCGCTCCGGCGGGGAAGAGGCGAAGCTGACGCGTAAAGCCGAGTGCAAGACACAAGAGCACCACCGGCACCAGATCATTCAGGCCAAGCCAGTAGGTCGCCAGCAACACGATCGGTGACAGCCAGTACAGCGCAAGCAATTTGACCGGCCGCGCGCCGAACAGCCAGCGCAATACCCACAGCAAAGTGATGTCGGCTGCGAGCAGAGTGAAACCATAGGCGTAATGAAGCGGGATGGCGGCCAGCTTGGCGGCCAGAGTGAGCGGGAGGAATATAAGCCACATCACGTAGCCATAGGGAAAGGCTGCGCTGTCGCCGTTTGCTTCAAGAAAACTATGCCAAGGGTCGAAGGCCGGCCCGGAGACCGAAATGTCGAGGAACGGCAGGTACCAGACCGTTTCCGCATGGGGCACCACAAGAACGATCAGTAGAAGGCGTAAGGCCAACCCGGCGAAAAAGAGCGGATGAGTCATCAGCGCTTTCATCTGCCCAGAACTCGCTCCCACATGGCTGGCTGCTTGGTGCAGACGGCATCCGCCTTGATGCCGCGCTCAATGAGGAGTGCAGCCAGTGCAGGTATTTCCTGGTCAGGATCGCGGCCCTGCAATTCCGGCGAGACAAGGCAAAGTTTAAAGCCTGCATCCTCAAGACGTGCGGCATCGTCAGCTGACAGCGGAAACCGGGTGAAACAGTCAACCCACACCCAATCGATCTTTCCCGCCAGTGTCATTGCGGTCTCGATGGATTCGAACTCGGAAACGCGAACGGCACATCGCCGCTCACCTGCACGCGCCCATTTTA
>CAYOUP010000172.1:0-7671 GCA_964407125.1 uncultured Hyphomicrobiaceae bacterium
CTAAAAGACCAACAATTAGAAGATAGTAATATAAAAATATTTATACTACTGCAAATTATAAGGCAGCTGAAAATGAAAAGGCCAATAACATAAGTGAAGCGGTACTTAAACCGAACGAAAACTTTGCCAAAAAAGAATTTCAAGATCTTTGGAAAAAAATAAAAGTAAAAACAGTTTATGAAGTTGATTTTTATAGTTCTTAAAATCTGTTATGCTCTGCATCAAACAACAATGCTTTCCATTTTTGATCATGCCAAAGTTCGTAAGTATTCGATAAACTTTTTCCATCTCCTGCGCCGAATTCAACACAAGTTTTTGGTATATTAAGTCGCGAAATTAGTTCTGCAATAATTCCGCATTCGCCATTTTGTGAATTACCGGCATTGATGAATTCCTGTCGGAACATGACAGGGTGGATTTTATGGGTCATCATTTACGCATACACTCAATGGGTACTTTTACGAAGTTCTGTGAGCAATAATGCCTTGATACCGCAAGAGCAATTTCTATCTGCTTCATCCGGGTAAAATTGATCCATCGCAGCTTTTAGGGCTCTTTCATTGCATCAAACCAAAGCTGTGCGCTTTTCTCTTAGAAAAAATTATGCTTGCAGATCAGAAGTATAAGATATCCATGCCGATATGGTTGCGGACACCCAGATCCAACTGCAAGCGATCACCAGCGCTTCGGCAATATTGACCTACGCATGACGGCTGCTGGCGGACCTGCGATTCTGCTCAACTGCTGATCATATGCCAAGAGCCTCTAACGGCTATTTCGGATACAGATTTGCAAGTGTGCCGGGCTAAAACCCACGCCCCCAATATTGCATCGGCTTTTCCGTCTTTTCCGTCTTGCCGATATCGCGCCAGGAGAAATGCGCGATCAGGCCTTCGAGAGGTTCGTAGCCGCGTTTGCGCCAGAAACCATCGAGCGGGCGGATGTCCGGTGATTTCAGCGGGTGATCGTCCGGTCGGATCACCGCGCAGAACGTCGTCTTATCATAGCCGAGCGAGTGCGCATGCGCCTCCCGCCCGTCGAAAAAGCGATGGCCCACGCCCTGCCCGCGATACTCCGGCAAGAGCACGGACTCGCCGAAATAGAAGATCTCTTCCGGCTTGTAGCCCGCCTTCACGAACGGTTCGACGAATTCCTCATGCTGATGCACGAGCGGCGTCGCCGTCGCCATGCCGACGAGCTTGTCGCCATCGAATGCGCAAACAGCGACATGGTTCGGAGCCTCGGTGAAGCGGCCCATATAGCCGCGTTCATAATCGAGCGTGCCCTCATAAAGATAGGGCCACTCGCGGAACACCGTGATCCGGAGCTGAGCCATTTCCGGCAGCAGCGCCGTCAGCGCCTCACCCGATCTCGCCTCGATCATAAGCATTGTGTCCGCTCCATTGAGTGCCGGCCGCTTATCCGCAGCGCCGACCCATTGCCGCATACAGCTTTAATCAAACCGGATTTGCACGCCTGGCTCAACACCCATTTTAGCCGGCCGGGACTGCCACTGTCCGTAAAGCGCGTGGCTTCCGCCGCCAGACAGATGCAATTTTGCTTGTACAGCCTCACCGGATATGCTCTCCAAAACGGCATCTGATTCGGGCACAGGTTTAGATATGGAAGAACAACGGGACGGCCTGCTTCCGGCGCAAATTCTGCGCGCCATGATCGAGGCGAAGCAGATTGACGCCCGCTTGCCAATTTCCCCGGCACAGGTACAGCCAGCAAGCCTCGATATGAGGCTGGGCGAGACCGCCTATCGCGTGCGGGCAAGCTTTCTGCCCTCGTCGCGCATGAGCGTTGCCGAGAAGCTGTCGGCTTTCGGTCTTCATGAAGTGCCATTGCGCGATGGCGCCGTGCTGGAGACCGGCTGCGTCTATGTCGTCCCCTTGCAGGAGCAGCTTGCCCTGCCCCCGGATATATCCGCCGCAGCCAATCCGAAAAGCTCCACCGGCCGCCTCGACGTCTTCACACGCATCATCACCGAGACCGGCTCGGCTTTCGATCAGATCCCGGCAGGCTATGAAGGCCCGCTCTACGCCGAGATCTGCCCGCAGACATTCCCCGTTCTGGTACGCCCCGGATCACTTCTGTCCCAGATCCGATTCCGGCGCGGCCGTGCGGCCCATACCGATACCGAGCTGGCGCTGCTGCATGGCGAACACAAGCTCGTTTCAACCGATCAGGCTGATATTGACGAGGGGATCGCGCTGTCCGTCGATCTGGCCCCGCCGGGTGTTCGTGGCATGATCGGTTATCGCGCCAAGCGCCATACCGGCGTTGTCGATATGGACCAGCCCGGCGCCTGTCCCGTCGATGAGTTCTGGGAACCGATCCCGGCGCAAAAACACAATCGGCTGATTCTCGATCCGGACCAGTTCTACATCCTCGCCTCAAAGGAGGCCGTTCACGTCCCGCCGACCCATGCGGCCGAAATGATGCCGTTCAACCCGCTGGTCGGTGAATTCCGCGTGCATTATGCGGGCTTCCTCGATCCCGGCTTCGGCCATGAAGCGGCGGGCGGCGCGGGTAGCCGGGTGGTGCTCGAAGTGCGCAGCCACAAGGTCCCCTTCATTCTGGAGGACGGGCAGATCGTTGGCCGTGTGATCTACGAAAGGCTGACCGAGCGGCCGGACCAGATCTACGGCATGGGCATCGGATCAAATTACCAGGCACAAGGCCTCAAGCTCTCGAAGCATTTTCGGCTGACATGATTCACATCCGGCGTTTTGCCGATGTCGCGCATCGGGAAGATGTGCGCGAGGCAATCGACAAGATCTTTTTTGACAACGCGGCAACGCCTCATTTCTTTGATGAGCCGTCGCGCCGCCTGTATCATGATCTATGGCTGCAGCGCTATTTGCGGCATTTCCCGGAAAGCTGCTGGGTGGCCTTTGATGAAGATCACAATGGCGACATTGTCGGCTATCTGGCGGGATCGCTTGTAAGCGACAGCTCCCCCCTTCCCGGACCGGATTACTACAGACTTTTTCCGGCCAACTTCGTCGAAAAATTCCCGGCGCACATCCATGTCAATGTTCGCAGCGGATGGCACAGAAAGGGGATAGGACGCGCCCTGATCGCGGCATTTCGTGCGCATTGCCGCGAGAAGCAGATGGCAGGTTTTCATGCCGTAACGATAGCGAGCCGATACCCGGCCCATTTCTTCACGCATTGCGGTATGGAAATTCAGGCACGGATCATATGGCATCATAGCCAGATCGTGTTCATCGCCGAGAAACTTGATCGATAAGCCGGCGAATGTTTGCCGCACATGCAATCAGGCCGAGCAGCTTCCACCGCCGAGAACGCAGAATTTGGCGCAATGGTGATGGCAGAGCTTGACCGCGCCCTCATCGAACATGCCGCCATCCGCCTCCGCCGCCTCGGTTAGCGTTGCGCCCATTTCGAAGGCCGCATCATAGGGCAGCAGTGTGCATGGCAGGACCACCGGGCGATCGGCGCCCTTGCGCTTGACCACCATCCGGCTTGACGCACACATCATATCGGCCGGATCGACGCCCAATATTCCCCAGCATGCCGTCGTGATTTCCGGCACGTCGACCGTCACATCCATCTCAGGCAGCAGGACAAGCTGCCCCGGATCATCGGCATCGACCGGCCAGCCCCTTTCGGCAAAGAGCCTCGCATAGCCGGCCCGTGAGGTCTCCTCGTCTTCATGCCAGCAGGTGCGCCCGCAAACATGCAGGTTGAAGCCGTTCTGCGCGAGCCAGTCCGTCCCCTCAATTGTCGGTTTCCAAGTCCGGGCGCCGCGTTCCTGCTCATGGAGCTTCCGGCTGTAATGATCGAGGCTCACGCGCAAGGCAAGCCGGTCGCCATGGCTGTCCTTCAGACGCAGAAGGCCGGACTTGATCCGTGGACGCTGCATCGGACGCATGGCGTTGGTGAGAATCAGGACGCTATAGCCGCGTGCAAGAGCCGCTTCGGCCATTGCGAGCATGTCGGGATTCATGAACGGTTCGCCGCCCGTGAACGCGATTTCCTTCGTCTTCAGATCGAGCGCTTCGATCTCGCCGAGATAGGCGATCATCTCGTCGGCGGTAATGTAGGCGAGGCGGTCATTCCCGGGGCTGGATTCGATATAGCAGTTGACGCATTCGATATTGCAAAGCGACCCGGTATTGATCCAGAGCGTCTCCAGATGTCCGAGGCTGACACTGGCCCGTTTTTCACCTTTCGCAGTCAAATCCGGATGAGAGAATTTCGCACATGGCCGGTCGGCGAGACTATCCTGTTCATTGACTGTTCTGGCGTCCATCAGTTGGTCCTTATGCCACTTCCTGTTTCCGATCTTCATCTTCGGATAACAGGACTCTAACATCTAAAATAAAATTGTGATCTTCACCCCGGCGCACATTTTTGTCATTGCCCCGTGTGTTCATTTGATTGGACCTGGCAGCGTTGCGCAAAGGCCAGCCTGTTAAGTATTTTGCACACAATTGGAGCGGTAAAGGGTTGCGAAAAGCTGCGCATCACCCTATGCGAAGAAGCGCCGGGGGCAAACTCAGCGTTTGTCAACTTTACTCACGTATCGTTGTCTCGCTAACGGCGTCACACTAGAGGGCACCTATAAATGTACGGACTACTCGTGGCATGCATCGTCGGCATGGCGATGTTTCTTGGACTATTTGCGCTTAGCGTCGAAACGGGCACTGCGGGACGTCAGGACAAGCTGACCGTGGAAACGGTTAGCGCTCAGGAAATCGCAAGCGCGCCTGAAACTGCCAAATAAGATATTTCAGTGTAAGCGGCCGTTCAGCATAAGAGCGGCCGCTACCTACCTTCCCGTCAGAACCGGCTTTCAGCTCCTGCCGCCGATTTTCGTTTTTTCGGCGAAGGACCGCGTTTTGCCGATTACTTCCTGCAGATCGCTCCAATAGGGCGGGGCGAGTTCATGGATGAAGATCGGATCGGCAGGGAATTCGCATCGCTCGGCCAGATCGTCCCACGGAATGGAGCCGAGCCCGAATGGCAGATGCAGATCGCCGAGCCCATAGGCAAGCCTTTCGGCGCGATAGCCGAAATGGGATTCGGCAAGCACCCCGAATGAATCGTGTACGTGCAGATGCTTGGCGAATGGCGCCAGTGCCGCCGCTTCATCGAGGAAACTGACACCGTGCTTTGTCGATCTCAGATAGGCATGGGAAAAATCGAGACAGGCTCGGACCGACGGATGGCCGATGGCCTTTATCTCGCGGGCCAGCTCCGAGGGGAGCATCGCGGAACCCTCGCTGCCGCTGAAGAGATTCTCGACCGCGATGACCATGCCGTTCGCCGCGGCCAGATCCCCCATTTCCGCCAATATATCGCGCTGCCTGTGAAAACGCGGCGCGGGATTGGCGGTATGGAACGGAATGCTGCCTGAGTGAGCTACGAAATGCCTGCCGCCCAGTTCAGCGGCGACCTCAAGCATGGCTTTCAGCACATCCCTGTGCATCGGCAGGAGATCAGGCTGCTCAAGCAGATTGAGGCGCAGCGGGCCGTGGATCGTATAACCGATCGAGCGCCCGGAGGTGATTTCCTTCACCTTCCTGAGCCGCTCCGGAATGACGCGCCCCGCAGCGACGACCTCAATCGCGTAAAGCGGCAGCTCGACGCAATCGACAGCCATCCTCTCGGCTTCGTCAAGCGCCGGGCCAAGCTTCACAAGGCCGTAATCATCATCATTGGGGATGGAATAGCCAATGCTGAACCGGCCTGTGCGCATCGTCCTGTCTCACCTCGTTGTTGCCTGCCGCGTCCGAAGACGCAGCATCATGAGACAAGTATACGCTATACGGGCGACAAAACAGTGTCGGAATATTACGGGCTAGAATCCTCTTACCAGATTGCCGAGAAGCAAGAGAATATAGGCCAGGATCGCAACCCAGAACATGCTGATCGGTATGTAGCTCGAAACCATGCTCACGAACTGGCCGACGATGGAAACCATAGCAAGAATCGCGGAAATCAGGAACGTCATATTGGTCGGTGGCGTTAGACGCATTGGAGTGTCCCCCGGTTGTCACATTGATGAATTCCAGGAGGGCTTGATCCGCAGACGCATCCCCCTCCCCTCAAGAATGGAGCCGATATTATCTCCACTGGCAGCTTTGGGGAAGCGCTGTATGAAAGCAGTTGATAACGATGATCGCACTGGTCCGCGCTATTCGGTATGCGCGCGCTTGGCGCCCTTTTCCGGCGCCGACCACCAGGTATCGATCAGATAGCCATTGAGCGAGGTCTTCTCCGGATGCTCAAGGCGCCGCCAATAGGCGACCCACTGCTCGGGCAAATGAAACAGCGGCACAACATAGGAACCAGAAATCAGCACGCGGTCGAGCGCGCGCACGGCAGCGACGAAATCCTCGCGGTCCTTCGCCTCAAGCATCGCCGAGATCATCGCATCGGCAGCCGGGTTCTTCACGCCCGCATAATTCAGGCTGCCCTCCTGATCCGCGACCTTGGCCGACCAGCGGATGATCTGCTCATTGCCCGGTGACAGGGAGACAGGCCAGCTCGTCTGGATCATGTCGTAATCATAGCCGTTGACGCGCGCCTGATATTGCGCCGCATCGACCTGCCGGATGGACGCCTTGACGCCGAGCCGCTCAAGCGAACGCTGATAGTTGATGAACAGCCTTTCCTGGTCGCGGGTAATCGCCAGCATTTCGAAAGTCAGCGCTTCGCCGGTCGCCTTGTTGACCAGTGTGCCGCCTTGCAGCTCGTAGCCCGCTTTTTTCAGCAATTGCAGGGCTTTGCGCCTGCTCTGCCGATCGCGGCCGCTGCCATCGGTTTTGGGCAGCTTGTAGGTACCCGCCATGACATCATCCCGCACCATCTCCGAAAACGGTGCGAGCAATGCCTTTTCCCGATCACTGGCCGGGCGTCCATAGGCGGACAATTCCGAGCCATGAAAATAGCTCTGCGTGCGCTCATAGAGGCCGTGATAGAGGTTCTGGTTGATCCACTCGAAATCGAGCATCAGGATCAGCGCCTCGCGCACATTGCGGTCGGCGAAGATGTCCTTACGCGTATTGAAGACGAGACCCGTCATGCCGGACGGCAATCCGGTCTGGAAACGCTCCTTCAGAACGCGCCCGTCCTGCACTGCAGGGAAATTGTAATCCCGCGCCCAGCGTCCCGGATCGGCTTCCGCCCTGATGTCATAGAGCCCCTTCTTGAATGCCTCGAAGCGAGAATTTTCATCGCGGTAGTACTCGTATGCGATTTCATCGAAATTAAAGCGCCCGCGATTAACCGCAAGATTGCGGCCCCAGTAATCCGGATTCCGTTTGAAGATCACCCTGACACCGGCTTCAACTTCACTGATCGTGTAGGGGCCGCTGCCGACAGGCGGGACCAGCGTCGTTCTTTCAAAAGTTTCAGGGTCGATCAGGTGCTTTGGCAGGATCGGCAGCAATCCCAGGATAAGCGGCAGCTCGCGATCTGCGCCATCAGCGAAGATGAACTTTACGCCGCGCTCACCGATACGTTCTGTCTTTTTCACTTTCGAGTAATGGCTTCGGTGCTGGGGCCAGCCATGATCGCGCAACAGCTCAAGCGAAAATATCACATCATCGGCTGTGACCGACTTGCCGTCTGAAAATCTTGCTTCCGGGCGTAGCGTAAATGAAACCCATGAGCGATCCTCGGGCATCTCAA
>CAYOUP010000173.1:0-7646 GCA_964407125.1 uncultured Hyphomicrobiaceae bacterium
TAACACTGGTATGGGCTTATCAAGGTCAATGAGATGTTATGTAAAGTTTATGCATATAAATAACTTTAATAAAATCAAATTTATTATCATGCTTCAGCAGTCTAGTTCCCGTTTTTCTACGAATCGGGACTGACAGGCATTGCCAGCCCTGATTGCCGAGATCGAGGTTACCGGGGATTTCAGTTTACGAAGCTTGGGTCCATGTAGAACGGCTCCCATGTATGGCCGTCCGGATCGCGGAATCCGTGCTGATACATGAAGCCGTGGTCTTTGGGTTCGCTGTAGGTGGAGCCACCAGCAGCCACGGCCTTATCAACAAGTTCATCGACCTTTTCCCGGCTCTCGCAGGAAAGCGCATAGAGGGCCGACGTACTCTGCTGCGTATCAGCGAGCGGCGCCGGGGCAAATGAAGCGAATTTATCGTGGGTGAGAAGCATCACGTAAATATGGTCGGTCAAAACCATGGCTGCGGCTGTCTCATCCGTGAACTGCTTGTTGTTCACAAAACCGAGCGCTTCGTAGAATGTCTTGGAAGCCTTAAGGGCCCTGACCGGCAGGTTGACGAAAATCTTATCCGGCATTGTGTTCTCACTTTCCTTGTCTTGCAAATGGCTGTCCCGGCACTGACATGTGCCGGAGCAGTTCCTTTTTAGAGGACACACTTCACCGCGCGGGGATCATAGCGGCGCGTTGAATTGGTCATATTCAAGACGTTCCGGCCAATTCCGATCCGACACTTCGCCTGGATATTTTTTTGACGGCCATCAGTTCAGCGGTCGCCAGTTGCGGTTACCGTTTCGCTGTCCTTCATAAGCTGATCCAGATAGATCCGGATTTGCGCCGCTTCCTCTGCGGTCGTAGCCAGGGAAATTGCCCGGTTGAAGGCAGCTCTTGCCTCATCCTTCCGGCCAAGCTGCTTGAGCAGAAAGCCTTTCGTGCCGAAGAAATAGAAATATCCCGAAAGCCGGTCGGCGAGCGGCTCGATCATTTCGAGGGCGTCTTCAGCTCCGCGCGTTTTGGAAACCGCTATGGCGCGATTGAGCGTGACGATCGGGGAAGGCTGGATATGTTCGAGCGTCGCATAGAGCAGGTCAATCTGTTGCCAGTCCGTGTCCTCCGCACGCCCAGCCTGCGAGTGGATGGCGGCAATCGCCGCCTGAAGCTGGTAGGGGCCCGGCAGCCGGTGCCGCATCGCTTTTTCGATAAGAGCAAGGCCCTCGATGATCATGGGCTGGTTCCACAAACTGCGGTCCTGGGCTTCAAGCAATATGATCGAGCCGTCTTTATCGATCCGCGCGGATGCGCGTGAATGCTGAAGCAGCATCAGCGCGACAAGCCCCATGATCTCGGGTTCTGTCGGAAACAGCCGAAGCAGGAGACGGCCCAGCCGAATGGCTTCCTCGCACAGAGATCCACGCTCGCGCGGATTGTCCCGGCCGGGCGAATAGCCTTCATTGAAGATCAGATAGACCATCGTTGCAACGGCGGCGAGCCGCTCGGAGCGTTCGACTGCGGCAGGCGTTTCAAAGGGAACATCCGCTTTTGCGATACGGCTTTTGGCGCGGGTAATGCGTTGCTCCATCGCACTTTCGCCGACGAGAAACGCCCCTGCAATCTGCTTGACGGAAAGGCCGGAGACGATCCGCAGGGCCAGCGCAACCTGTTGTGTGGCAGGCAATTCCGGGTGACAGCAAATGAACAGCAGGCGGAGAATATCGTCGCGGTAGTCCGACTGGTCGAGCTGCTCGGCGGCGATGGTTTCCGCATCTTCGAGGTCGCTAATTCTCCCTAATTCCCGCAAATTCTCCTGTTTCTTCCGCCTTCTTATCGAATCGATCCCGGCATTGCGCCCGACCATGACCAGCCATGCGGCGGGATCGCGCGGCGGCCCGTTTTTCTGCCAGTTCTGGAGCGCGCGGAGACAGGCGTCCTGAAACGCTTCCTCGGCCATATCGAGATCGCGGAAATAACGCAGCAGGGCGGCGATAGCCTGCGGACGGGCGGCGGTCAGGCAGCTATGAAGCCATGCCGTGTCCGTCATCCGGCCGGACTCCAACTCTTATAGAAACCGACCGGGCGGATTTCATAGGAGCCGCCCGGATTGACCTCGCCGATCTGCCGTGCGAAGTCGAGCGCTTCATCGAGCGACTCGCAATCGACGAGATAGAAACCGAGCAACTGCTCCTTGGTTTCCGCGAAAGGCCCGTCGATCACGAGCGGTTCGTTGCGGGCGTTTCTCAGCGTCGCCGCCGCCGTCGTCGGGAGCAGGCGGACGACCGGTCCGACCTTTCCTTGTTCGGCGAATTTTTCAACAACCGAAACGAGTTTCGCCATTACCGCGTCGTCCTCTTCCCTGGTCCAGGAACAGACGGCGTCCTCGGAGTGGTAACACAGCACGGCATACATCATGACCAATGTCTCCTGTCATTATGCAGAGCCGTCAGCCGCGCCATGCGCTCCGGCGGTCCTGTCAAGCCGGTTGCGGCAATGCCTTCACGCCAAGCTCTTCGCCCGCATTTTCCGGGCGATGATCCGATGCGAATACGAGATAGATCACCGGAAGAATGAACAGCGTAAACATTGTTCCGATCGCCATACCCGTCACGAGCATGATGCCGATGCTGTTCCGCGCCTCCGCGCCCGCGCCTGTCACGAAGACGAGCGGCATATGCCCGAACACGGTGGCCGCCGTCGTCATCAGGATCGGACGCAGCCGCGTGATCGCCGCCTCGCGTACCGCATAGAGCTTGTCACGGCCCTGCCGCTGTAACTCGTTGGCGAAGGATACGATCAGAATGCCGTTTTTGGCAATCAGCCCGACAAGCGTGATCAGGCCGATCTGGCTGTAGATATTGATCGTCGTGAAGCCGAGGAACGTGAACAGCAGTGCAGCGCTAAGCGCCAGCGGAACGGAACCGAGCAGCACCACCAGCGGATCGCGGAAGCTGCCGAATTGCGCGACCAGCACGAGATAGATCAGCGCAATCGCAAAGCCGAGGGTTCCGGCCAGCGTCGAGCCTTCCTGCCGAAGCTGCCGGGACTCGCCCGCATAGTCGATCGTATAACCGGCGGGCAGGATTTGCCGGGCCGCGGCTTCCAGCGTTTCAAGCCCGTCAGCTTTCGTCACCCCAGGATTGACACCGCCAAACACGCGGAAACTGTCCGCCTGCTGAAAGCGCGCAAGGGTGCGCGGTGCGGTGAATGTCTCCAGGCTCGCAATCGCCGAGACGGGAATCTGGGAGCCATCGGCCAAACGAATCTTGTAGCTCAGCAGGTTCTGCGCCACCGAGCGGGAATCGCTGCCGACCTGCGGAATGACCTTGTAGGCGCGTCCGTCGAGCGTGAAGCGGTTCACGTAATTGCCGGCCAGAAGAATGCCGAGCTGCTGGCCGACCTCGGCAAGATCGAGCCCCAGATCGGCGACACGCTCGCGATTGACGATAACGCGGACCTGCGGCAGGTCGATCTTGAGATCGGTATCGGCGAACATGAACTTGCCGCTACCGAAAGCCGCGCCCACGAGCTGCCTGGCATAGTCGGCCATTTGCTGCGGTGTTCCAGGGCCTTTTAGCACAAGTTCGACGTCGTAATTGCCCGCGCCCGGCAGGGCCGGCGGCAGAACCGGGAAAATCTGCAATTCCTTGATCTGCGAAACAGCCCCGTAGACCTGCGGCTGAATCTCTTGCGCCGTTCTCTCGCGGTCGTGCCAGTTCTTGAACAGATACCCGCCGAAGCCGTTCGAGGAGAACACGATCTCGAACATCGCCTCGAACTCGGGCAGGCTTTTCCCGACCTCATACACCTTGTCCATGTGGCCCGCGGTGTAGTTGAGCGAAGCATCCGGCGCGGAATTGACGATCATGAAAATGAAGCCTTCATCCTCGACCGGCGCAAGCTCCTGACCGGAGAACATATAGAGCGGAACGGCGAGCACACAGATGAATGCGCCAAACGCGATCACCTGCATCCTGAAGCGAAGCAATTTGTCCAGCGCCCGGCCATAGGCGGCCGAAAGCCTGTTGAACTGACGGTTGACGAAGCGCGCATAGGCATTTTCCTTGCCGCCCTCCGGAGCCGTGTAGGCGCTCATGATCGGCGACAGGGTGACAGCCACGAAGCCGGATACGATCACAGCCGTCGCCAGCGTGAAAGCGAACTCCTTGAAGAGAACCCCGGTCAGCCCCGAGAGCAGGCCGATCGGCGCATAGACAGCCGCCAGCGTGATCGTCATCGCGACGATCGGGCCGAAAAGCTGGCGCGTGCTGATCAGCGCCGCCTCGATCCGCCCTTTGCCTTCGCGCATGTAGCGGGAAATATTTTCCACGACGACGATGGCGTCATCCACGACGATGCCCACGGACAGAACAATCGCCAGCAGCGTCAGCAGGTTGAGCGAGAAACCCATCGCCATCATGGCCGCCGTCGCGCCGATCAGCGAGATCGGGATCGTCACGAGCGGGACCAGCGCACTGCGCCATGAACCGAGGAAGAGGAACACGATCACGCCGACAATGGCGACGGTCTCGACAAAGGTCGTGCCAATCTCCCTGATCGAGTTTTCCATGTAGACCGTGCCATCAAAGGCCAGCGCGATCTCGGTCTCCGGCGGCAAGATCGGCTTGATCTCTTCAAGCTCGGCGCGCAGATCATGGGCGACGTCAATTTCATTGGCGCCGGGAAGCGGCCAGACAGACAGATAGACGGCGTCCTTCCCGTTATAGCGAACATTGGCGCGCGCCTCTTCAGAACCCAACTCGACCTTGCCGAGATCGGAGATGCGCACGATCTTGTCGCCATCCTCGCGGACGATGAGCCTTTCGAATTCCTCGACACTTCTGAGGTCCGTATCGGCCAGCAGATCGACCTGAACCTCATTGCCCTTGGCCTGGCCGACAGCGGCGAGGAAGTTGTTGCGCCGCAACGCCGCCTCGACATCGGAGGGCCCCACGCCGAAAGCCGCAAGCCTCTCGGCATCGAGCCAGATCCGCATCGCCTGCGGCCGCGCGCCTTCCAGACCGACGCGCTGGACATTGGCGATGGTGCTGAGGCGAGGCTGGATATTGCGCGCAAGGTAATCGGTCAGCTGCGGCGGCGTCATCGATTCCGATGTGACGCTGACATAGAAGGTCGCATAGGCGCGGTCGGCGCGTTGTATTTCGACATTCGGCGGCTCCGCCTCGGCAGGCAATTCGCTTCTGATCTGATCGAGGCGATTGCCGACTTCAGCGAGAGCGACCGTGCTCGGATGGTTGAGCTTGAGCCGTACCGTGACCGTGCTCAGGCTGGCTACGCTGCTGGATTCCACGTAATCCACGCCGGTTATGGAGGAAACGGCGCGTTCGATCGGTGTGGTGACGAAGCCGCGAATGACGTCTGCCGACGCCCCGATATAGGGCGTCGTAATCACGACCGAAGTGCTTTCGATCCGTGGATATTGCTGTACCGGAAGCTGAGTTGCCGCACGCAGGCCGACAAGCACCAGCGCAAGGTTGATGACGACCGCGAGAACCGGACGCCGCACAAAAATCTCTATTGCGCGCATTGTTTAAGCTTTCTGGCTTGTCAGGTCAGTTTACAGATACGTTCGTGCTGGCAACCGGCGGTATTTCGGTTTGCACGAGCAGGCCGTCCCGAAGTTTGAACGAGCCTGCGGCGGCAATCGTTTCGCCCGCTTCGAGGCCATCCAGAATGATGATGTGGTCATCCTGAATTGGGCCGGTTTTCACAGTCCGCTGACGCGCCCTGAGCTTGCCGTCCTCTTCGGTAAGAATGAAGACATACTCGCCATGAGGCGAACGGCGCACCGCTGTCAAAGGCACGACAATGGCGGTTTGCGGCTCCGAGATCCGGACGGACACGTCAACGAACATGCCGGGGCGGACGATTTCGCCGAGGCCGGCAACAACGGCGCGGAACTGCACCATCCGGTTGGTCCGGTCGACGCTTTCGGATTCAGCGGCGATTTTAGCCGTTGCCTTGCCTTGCGGAAGAGCGGGGCTCGATACCGTGACCTGGGAACCGATGCGCAGCGTGGCGGCGTGATCCTGCGGAAGCGAGAAGTCCACATAGGCGTCCTTGTCGACGCCCTGCAGCGTCGTGATGCGTGTTCCGGCATCAAGATACGCGCCCGGTTGCAGATCGACGATGCCGATCCGTCCCCGGAAAGGCGCCACGATGCGCTTTTTCTCGATAGCGACGGCAAGGTTCCGGGCACGGGCCGTTGCAGCCGTATATTCCTCGCGCGCCTTGTCCAGTTCCTGTTCCGAGAAAGCAGGGCTGTTTTTCAGCGTCTGACGGCGGTCCAGCGCAAGCTTGGCAAGATGAGCCTCGGCTTCCGACGCTGCCAGAAGCGCCTGTTCCTGACGCGCGTCGAACTGAATCAGGAGCTGACCGGCCTCGACAACGTCACCTGACTGGAAGCCAAGCTCCGAGACCGTCCCGGCCAGTTCATTGCGGACTTCAAGCTGGCGAAAGGCGATGATCGTTCCGATAACGCGGGTCGATGCGGACCATTCGCCCTGTTTCGCGCGAACCGCCGCGACAGATTCCGACGGTTCGGGAAATGACCCGGCCGCCGCGATCGCCGCTGTGAATTGCTGGTATTTGTAGAAACCGAGAAGTCCGGTAATGCCAAGAGCCATCGCCACGACGACAGCCCAAGCAGAAAGGTGCCTGTACATTTTTTTAACCTGAATTTTTTCGCTGCAAGTTTGCAAGCGGCTCATGATCGTTCCGACCTATGTGAAAATTACAAAATCGTAATTCAAGATGCTGCAGTGCAACAGTTCTCTTGTTTCAATCCGCCAGACCGGTTTTTTCAAGCAAGACTGCGTTGTTCATCTTGAAGACGAAAGACAGTTTCTCCGTCCGACATGGTTTTTAAATTTTTTTGGGTTGAGAAGACGTTTTTTCTGCAACCGGTCAGGGCCGGATATTTCGGACAGGACGTTACAGCTACTTTGCTTCGTCAGTTACCGAAAGGATTAAGCTGGAGAATCTTTGAGGCGAAACTGCTAGTGCTGTGTGGCCGTTTTGCCGGAATGGGCGGGTTCAGACTCTTCACTTCAGCTTTTTGCGTCTCGTTTTGCAACGGCAATGTTTCAATTGAAGTTGACGCATTGCTGAGTGTATGGGACGCACGCACGGACGGTTCGCCGAAAAGCTTCAACAGCGAATATGAGGGCAGACCGGTCGGATTCATCCCGACAAGCTGTTCGAAGTCAACGATCGCGCTTCGCGTTCCCCGGCCAAGCCGTCCATCAACATCCCCGCTATAGAGCCCGCGCGACTTCAGTTCCTCTTGCAGCCTGACCATGTCCTGATAACTGTTGATCAGGTCCGCATTTCGAAGGCTGGCGATGATGGGCTCGAACGCATTAACGTTCACGCCTGTATTGGCGATGATGTCGGGGTCCAGCTTTTTGACGATCTTGCCTGTTCCGTCGGGTGAGTGACTGTCAGAAACCAAAACTTCAATTTGGAAATCATCTACTTTGGCTTGTTGAGCCAAAATCAACTCAATCACCTTGGCAATACTGTCTTTGAGATACAGGCGGGTGGCTACCAGCGTCAGCCCTTTTTCCGCCACTTTACCGGCCAGGTTGTTAATCTCCTTGCGGTGCAACAGGAGCTTTCTCGGGCGCGTC
>CAYOUP010000174.1:0-7642 GCA_964407125.1 uncultured Hyphomicrobiaceae bacterium
GGATGCCCTGAATCAGAAACTGATCAAAAAAGGTGACTCCCCCATCGCTTTTGATAGCGATTGCAGAGAAGGTATATGCGGTTCATGCGGACTATATATCAACGGAAGACCCAATGGTCCCGGAAAAGGTATTTCAACCTGCCAATTGTCGATGCGGCCCTTCAAAGATGGTGATACTATCTATGTTGAACCCTGGAGGGCAAAACCTTTTCCCGTGATCAAGGATCTTATTGTTGACCGTTCTGCCTTTGATAAAATACTTCATGCCGGGGGTTATATTTCCGTCAATACAGGCAGTGCACCTGATGCCAACTCAATACAGGTTCCCAAAGAAAAGTCTGACCTTGCTTTTGATTCATCGGTCTGTATAGGTTGCGGAGCCTGTGTGGCAGCCTGCAAGAATGCATCCGCCATGCTGTTTGTGGCAGCCAAGGTATCCCACCTGGCCCTGTTGCCGCAGGGACGGCCGGAAGCCAGGGAAAGGGTGAAAAACATGGTCATGGAAATGGACCGGCTCGGATTCGGGAATTGCACCAATACCGGCGCATGCGAAGCTGAATGCCCGAAGGAAATAAACTTGACCAACATTGCCAGGCTAAACCGGGAATATTTTACTGCAAAGATTTTTTAAGATTTCATCATATCCTCTACCTCCTTTACAGTTTTCGGGATGGGTTTACCGATGATCCGGCTGCCTATATCCGTAACGAGGATATCGTCTTCTATCCTGATCCCGCCAAAATTTTTATATGATTCCACTTTCTCATAATCTATATAATCCTTGAATTTCCCTTCCGACCTCCATTTGTCTATCAGGGCAGGGATGAAATAAATTCCAGGTTCAACAGTAATTACATATCCTGACTCCAGTTTCTTGCCCAGCCTCAGATAGGCTGTCCCAAATTGATCGCTTCTCTGGATTTCCTCACTGTAACCCACAAGATTCTCTCCCAGGCCTTCCATATCATGAACATCGAGTCCCATCATATGTCCCAGTCCATGAGGAAAGAACATGGCATGTGCCCCGGCATTCACTGCTTCTTCCACATTCCCCTTCATGAGTCCCAGGTCCTTTAATCCCAAGGCTATGATCCTTGCAGCATCCCTGTGGATGTCCCGGTACGGAACGCCTGGCCTGATCTTATCAATGGAGGAAACTTCGGCCTCGAGCACGATTTCATAAATCTCCTTCTGCTGCTGGCTGAATTTTCCGTCAACCGGAACGGTCCGGGTAATATCCCCAGCATAATGATTCACTGTTTCTGCTCCGGCATCTGTGACTATCAACCTGCCTGATTCCAGGAGATTTCCATGATAATGGTTATGAAGTGTTTGTCCATCCATGCTGAGTATGATAGGAAAAGCCGCCATGGTGCCATGGCTCAGAGCTATTCCTTCGATGCGGCCTGCCATCTCCCTTTCATAGATGCCAGGCCTGGCCATCTTCATGACAGTGGTATGCATCTCGTAACTGGTATCAACCGCCCTTGTGATATCTTCCACCTCCACGGACTCTTTAATGGACCGTAAGGCAATCACACCCTTCGTCAATGCAAGAGAAGCACCTGGTTTTACCTTCTCCCATGGCAAATTTGTCAGTCTGGCTATCTCCAGCATGGTATCATCCCGGTAAGGTGGAAGGTAATGTATGACCCTTCCCTTCTGCAAGGCATCTTCAAGGTATGCTGACAGTTTTAAATAGGGAAGGACCTGGCTAATACCTGCCTTTTCCCCCAGTGATTTCAGGGATGGCAGATGTCCCATCCAGATGATATCATCCAGGCTGAGATCATCTCCGAAAAGATAATCCTCCCCAGATTCAAAATCTATTACTCCTGCCAGTCCTGGCTGGTCGATTCCGAAAAAATACAAAAACGAACTGTCCTGCCGGTAATGAAATGTATTGTCCTGATAGTTCATCGGACTTTCATTATTAGCCGGGAATATGGCTACTCCGCTGGATAATTGTTTGCGTAACTGGTCCCGTCTGTTTGAATAAACTTCTGCATTAAACATGATTCAGGTATTTGAATAATAATTCCCCGAATTTAAAAGGAATTAATCATTTTTTCATGGTTTTGTAACCTTTTATCAAAAAAGTACGAATACCCTTGTGCAGTATCATTATTTCGTTATATTCGCAATTGATGCACATATTATTAACACTGCATTAACAATTTTTCAACAAATGCCCTACAGGAGACTTCCCAACACTGACAGAGCCAGGCATAAAGCCCTGGTAAAAGCTTATCAAATGGGAAAGGAATTGCCTCCTTTCAAGCTGGCATTTTCACAGAGCACTTACCAGAGAATTGTCTCCTTCCTTCCGGGTTTTGAGAAGAAGATGCTTCATCAAAAATCTGCTCTCGCCAGACAAATTGAGCGGAATAAGGAGCATCTCAACCTGATGAAAAAAGCCAAACTTTACATCTCTCATTTTATACAGGTAGTAAACATGGCTATACAGCGAGGTGAGCTTGCACCGTCCATTCTGGAATATTATCAGCTTCAGGGACATATCAGGAAACTTCCCCCCATCAACACTGAAGAAGATGTCATCAGGTGGGGAAAATGTATTATTGATGGTGAAACCGATCGCGTCAAGAAAGGCCTGAGTCCGATCACCAATCCTACCATCGCAGTTGTCAAGGTGAGGTTTGAAAAATTCCTTGAATCGTACCACAATCATAAAAATTTACGGCAGTCCAACTGCCGCACACTGAAGGAGCTATCTGAAGCAAGACCGTTTGCAGATGAGATCATTGTCAGTATCTGGAACGAGGTAGAAGAGACCTTTAAGGACCTCCCTGATGAACTCAGGCGTGAAAGAGCCGCCGACTACGGGCTGGTTTATGTATACAGGAAAAGTGAACTGGCAGAACAGTCACTATTCAAGTCCACCCATCCCCGATTGAACTGATTCCTTTCTCTGTTGTTGAATAACAGCTAGTAACAGAATGGTCAGCATAACACTTGCAAGGATCATCAATACAGCATTTTCTTCTATTCCGATATGATCCGGCTCTATCTCCAGGGTTCCCTGGTAAAAAATATAATAATAAATTACCGCCACTGCGTTATTGATGAAATGTGCCAGGACAGCCATCCATACAGACCCTGTCCAGACAAACAGATAACCAAATAATGCACCCAGCATGACCCTCGGGATCAAACCAAGGAACTGGTAATGCATCAGGCTGAAGAGCAGGGCTGCCATCCAGACAGCCAGATGCTCGTTCCTGAACCATTCAGAGAAGATGCGTTGTACCGTTCCCCGGAAAAGAAATTCCTCACCAAGAGCAGGGATCAGGGCGACCATGAAAATATTGATCAGTAAACCACCGATATTATCCGTTTGAAGGTAGGCCCTCATCAGATCCCATGAGTCTTCATCGCTCTCGTGGATCCTTTCCATGAGATCTCCCCAACGCTCGGGAAGTGATAGTTTTTCATTCAGGAACGATGTAAAATTGATCCAGGGGATGGAGATGACCATTAATGCGATTACCATTATAATGATCCAGTAACTGGGTATCCGGTCGGCCTTAAGATATTTCCAGGTATTACGCTGGATCAGGAACCCGGCAAGAATGGCCGGAACAAGGAACAACCCTATGGAATACAATACCTGCAGAAATTTTAACAGTCCGATATTTGCTTCCACTTCATTATGTTCCAGGATGTGTATTACTTCACCCGGAGGTATTTTAAACAGAGGCATGGCAAGGAGTATACCCATTCCAAAAAATACCAGGTAACAACAAACCATCAGGAATGAAACCAGGAGAAGTTTGGTAAAAGGACGGGCATCATTGAAGAATCCCTGTGTCATTCTGCTGAAATTGATATTTTTGCGGCATAAAAGTATTAATAATTTTCTGTTTTGCTCAGGATCGGTAAAGTTGAAATAAAGAAGTATCCACTCCTGCTTGCGCCCATGGAGGACCTTTCGGATCCCCCTTTCCGCTATGTTTGTAAAGAATATGGTGCGGACCTGATGTATACGGAATTCATTTCTTCTGATGGATTGATCCGTCACGGGGCTAAAAGTGTCAGGAAGCTGGAAATATTTGATTATGAGCGACCCATTGGCATACAACTCTACGGACACCTGGTGGAACCCATGGCGGAAGCCACCCGTATGGCGGATAAGGCCCAGCCTGATTTGATTGACATTAATTTCGGCTGCCCCGTTAAAAAAATTGCCAGGCGTGGTGCCGGTGCCGGTATGTTGCGTGATGTTCCCCTGATGGTTAAGATGACTGAGGCCATAGTACAACAGACCCGGCTCCCTGTTACAGTTAAGACAAGGCTGGGTTGGGATGACCAAAACAAAAATATTCTCGAGGTGGCACTGAGGCTTCAGGATGCCGGGATCAAGGCCCTGACCATACATGGCCGGACTGGTACCCAGCTATACAGGGGAGAGGCAGACTGGAGCCTGATAGGGGTGGTAAAAAAACACCCGGATATTGAGATCCCGATTATCGGTAATGGTGATATAACAGGACCTGAAACTGCTGCTGAACGATTTACTCAATATGGTGTGGACGCCATCATGATCGGCCGGGCTACGGTGGGAAAGCCATGGATCTTCCGGGAGATCAAACATTACCTTGAAACCGGTGAAACACTCCCGCCTCCTGGACTAAAGGAGAAAGTTTCATTGGCCAGGATGCATTTTCAGAGATCGCTGGAATGGAAAGGCGAACCAAGGGGAATCCTTGAGATGCGCAGGCATTTCAGTAATTATTTTAAAAGCCTGCCTGACTTCAAGGAAATCCGCCTGAAGCTGGTCACTTCGCTGGATGTTGGGGAGATAAATGACATCCTGGACCTGATTGATCAAAAATATGCTTCCTTGTGAGATGCTAACCCTGATCAGTAAATGTCTTTCAGATCCTTCTTCTCCGGATAATCCAGATTATAATGGAGTCCCCTGCTTTCTTTCCTGTCCTGTGCCATTTTTATGGTCAAATAGCCGGCTGTGATCAGGTTGCGAAGTTCGCACAGGGATTTGGACAGGGTAGATTTCCGGTACAGGGCTTCGGTTTCCTTATATATGATCTCCAATCGTACCAGTGCCCTGTTTAACCTCAAATCAGTCCTGACAATACCTACATAATTGCTCATGATCTGCTGCATCTCCTTGAAATTCTGGGTAATGAGGATCATTTCCTCGGGATGTGAGGTCCCTGAATAATCCCAGTCCGGAACACCCTCCTGTATCCCTATTTTTCCAATATCCCTGATCGCTGCCTTGGCTGCCCTGTCAGCATAAACAATGGCTTCTATAAGGGAATTTGAAGCCAGCCGGTTGGCTCCATGCAGTCCCGTGCTCGAGGTTTCACCTGCAGCATACAATTGTTTTATCCAGGTACAACCTTCCATATCAACCTTAATACCACCACACATGTAATGGGCAGCGGGAACCACTGGTATCATATCCTTTGTGATATCAATGCCAATGCTGAGGCATTTTTCATGAATATTGGGGAAATGAGATAACAGCCCATCACTGTCCAGATGGGAAGCATCGAGAAAAACATAGTCATCCCCCCTGGATTTCATCTCATTATCGATGGCTCTTGCCACAATATCTCTCGGTGCCAGACTTTTACGCTCATCATATTTTCCCATAAACTCTTTGCCGTCCTGAGTCTTTAATACCCCTCCGAATCCCCTGAGTGCCTCTGATATCAGAAAAGAAGGCCTTTCTCCCGGATTGTAAAGAGAAGTTGGATGAAACTGGACAAACTCCATGTTTTCAATAATCCCTTTGGCACGGTAGACCATGGCAATACCATCACCGGTAGCAACAGGAGGATTGGTGGTTGTATGGTACAGATTCCCCACCCCCCCGGTGGCTATCATTGTTGTTTTAGCCAGCAGTGTGATTACCTGGTTTGTTTTCAGGTCCAGTACATAAGCTCCGAAACAACGAATATTCTGGTTATACCTTTTGACCAGCATCCCCAGGTGATGCTGTGTGATCAGGTCAACCGCGAAATAATCTTCAAGGACCTCTATATTTTTATGCTTGCTGACCTGTTCACTTAGTATTTTCTGGATCTCAAAGCCTGTATTGTCCTTGTGATGCAGGATCCGCTTTTCAGAATGTCCTCCTTCCCTGGCCAGATCAAATTCACCGTTCGATTTTTTGTCAAACTGTGCCCCCCATTTTATAAGTTCCTCTATTTGCGCCGGAGCATCCCTGACCAGGTTCCGTACCACATCCTCATCACATAGACCATCCCCTGCGATCAGGGTATCCTCGATATGCTTTTCATACGAATCCGGCTCATAGGTTACAGCGGCAATCCCCCCCTGGGCCAGTTGTGTATTGGTCTCCTCAATGGATGTTTTGGAAATTACACATACCCTTCCGTGGTCCGCCACTTTTAATGCAAAACTTAATCCTGCCGATCCGGATCCGATAACCAGAAAATCAACTTCTTTTTTCATGGTAATAATTATTATACAAATATAGTAAGCATTTCCATAAGCAATTATTTTCTTTACTTTTGTCCATTAAATCTAACGAAACCCTTCAATTAACCATGGCCCAGGAAGACCGATTCAAAAAGATCATTGCCCATGCCAAGGAATATGGATTTGTGTTCCCGTCCAGTGAGATCTATGATGGTTTAAGTGCTGTTTATGATTACGGACAGAACGGTGTTGAGATGAAGAACAACATCCGGGCTTACTGGTGGGATGCCATGGTAAACCTGAATGAGAATGTTGTCGGTATTGACTCCGCTATTTTTATGCATCCTGAGATCTGGAAAGCTTCCGGTCATGTAGATGCCTTCAACGATCCATTGATCGATAACAAGGACTCAAAAAAAAGATACCGGGCGGACCAGCTGATAGAAGATTACCTGGAGAAACTGCAGGGAAAGATCAACAAGGAAACAGAAAAAGCTTCAAAAAAATTTGGTGAATCATTTGACAGGGAAAAATTTCTTGGCACCAATCCGAGGGTACTTGCCAACCGGGAAAAGATGGAAAAGGTACACGGTCGTTTTGTCAAAGCGCTGGAAAAGGATGACCTGGAAGAGATCCGTCAGATTATTATTGATTGTGAGATTGCCGATCCCGAATCCGGTTCCAGGAACTGGACAGAAGTCAGGCAATTCAACCTGATGTTTGATACCAGGCTGGGTTCGGTCAATGAATCTGCCAGTAAAATTTATCTCCGCCCGGAAACTGCCCAGGGCATCTTTGTGAATTTCCTGAATGTTCAGAAATCCGGACGAATGAAGATCCCGTTCGGCATCGCTCAGACCGGCAAAGCCTTTCGCAATGAGATTGTCGCCCGCCAGTTTATCATGAGAATGAGGGAATTCGAGCAGATGGAGATGCAATTTTTTGTCCGGCCCGGTGAAGAATTAGAATGGTTTGAGTTCTGGAAGGACAGGCGAATGAAGTGGCACCAGTCATTGGGACTGGGAAAGGAGAAGTACCGATTTCATGATCATGACAAGCTTGCCCATTATGCCAATGCAGCCACCGATATTGAGTTTGATTTCCCGATAGGATTCAAGGAAGTTGAAGGAATCCACTCTAGAACCGATTTCGACCTTACACAGCATCAGAAATTCTCGGGTAAAAAGATGCAATATTTTGATAACGATCT
>CAYOUP010000175.1:0-7598 GCA_964407125.1 uncultured Hyphomicrobiaceae bacterium
TCGAAGAAGCTCTTGAGCGTGATCGGTGTCGCGTGCTTGCCGCTCTGGATCAGCTTGGCCGTCGTCTCGAAGATGCGCGCATGAAGCGGCTCGAAAAAATGGCTCGGCGTCAGAAAGGACGAGATCCGATCGAATGATTCATTGTTGATGAGAATCGCGCCGAGCAGGGCCTGTTCGGCTTCGATATTATGCGGGGCCTGACGGAACGGGATTTCCGGTTCCTTCGGGACGGATTGCAGGTGGAGCGGTGCAGCAGTTTTCTGTGTCATGACGAGAGGTTTAGCTGATTCAGCGGACGCAGGAATCATCTCGTGCCGTCTCGCCGATTTCATGCACGCTTTGCACAGCATTTCAACGAGTTGGTTGACGCCTCTGCGTACAACTCTGCTACGATTCGCCAGATTTTCCTAAAGTTCTATCAGATCAACCGGCGTTCAATTGATTTCAATTGAACGCTCGCAAAGTTCATCTGTTTTTTAGCAGTTAGTGCAACTTGACCGTGTTTAACAAACGCGGGTTGCTCTAATGGCTAGGCGGTCCGGATACGGGCTTGTCATCGCCGTCCGGAGAGGATGGCGGTGTCCATAGATCTTCGCCGGTTTCCGGACCTTTATTGTCCGCTTCCGCCCTGAGCCTGTCTTCCTCGTGCACCATGTAATCGCGCGTGGTCGGTACAGCGGCGATGTCCTTTGCAAGCTGGAACTGGAAGACCGTCAGCCCGGCCCAGCGGAAACCGGCCTCGCAGGACTGTAAATAGAACTCCCACATCCGGCAGAATCGTTCGTCATAAAGCTTTGCCACATGCTCACGATTGGCCTGGAAACGTCTGTCCCATTCCGCAAGCGTCATCGCATAATGCAGGCGCAGGTTTTCCATGTCGGTCAGCCAGTAGCCCTGACGTTCGAAGATCGGCGCGAGCTGGGACAGGGTCGGCACATAGGCGCCAGGGAAAATGTAGCGCCTTATCCACGGATTGATCGTAACCGGCTCCGTCATCTGACCGATCGTATGAATCAGAGCAACGCCGTCCTTCTTCAACAACGAGTGAACCTTTTCGAAGAAGGAAGAAAAATGCGGCTTGCCCACATGCTCGAACATGCCCACCGAGACGATGCGGTCGTAGGTTCCGGTTTCCTGCCGGTAATCAATCAGCTTGAACTCGACGCGGTCGGCAATACCCAACTGCCGCGCACGGGCGTTCGACACGCGATGCTGCTCGTCCGACAGCGTCAGCCCGGTTACGCGCACCGGATAATTCTGCGCAAGATATAGCCCTAATCCGCCCCAGCCGGAGCCGATGTCGAGAATGTGCTGGTCGGGTTCGATGGCGAGCTTTGCCGCGATGTGCTGGCGCTTGTTCAGTTGCGCCTGCTCGATATCCTCGTCGCCGGAACGGAAATAGGCGCAGGAATATTGCCGGTCGCTATCGAGGAAGAGCGCAAACAGCTCCTCCGAAAGATCATAGTGATGCTTGACGTTCCTGCGGGAGCGGCCAACCGGATTGAAGACCGAAGGCAGCAGGAAAATATCTTCAAGCCGGTTGTAATTCCGTCCAAGAAAACTTTGATTCCATCGCCTGTTATTGATGAGAAGCAGGCGCAGAAAATCCAGCAGGCTTCCCTGCTCGATCGTCAGCGTCCCGTCAGTGTAGGCCTCGCCGATTTTAAGTGCGGGGTAAATTGCGATTTTTCGTGCGGTGTCAGGATCGCGCAGAGTAATCGCGGCATCCAATGGCGCATCGGGATCGCCATAGAAATAGGATCTGCCGTCATAGTTCGTAACCTTCAGATGGCCTTCCTTGACAACACCCTTCAGAACTGCGTTTAGCAGAAACATGGTTCTGATCCATCGGTTCTAGACTTTAGTCGATAACGAATTTAAAGTTGATATTTAGTATTAGCAAGCCTTTGCCCGCAAAATCGTCTCACAGCTTATAAGTACCAAATAAAAGTTGTAGTGCCGTCACCTTGCATTACGCATTTCGTTAAAACATTGTTTGAGCGCAAACGCCTCTGGCTACCGGGCGCATCTTGTGGTTTATGTCACCAATAATGTGCTGCAGTGCACAATAGCGTTGCAAAGCTGGAAAACTGCCAAGAGATAATCATGAGAATTGACGAAATCGCTATAGGCAAGACCCCGCCGGAAGACATCAATGTTATTGTCGAGGTCCCCATCGGCGGCGAACCCATCAAATACGAAATGGACAAGGCGGCCGGGACGCTGGTCGTCGACAGGTTTCTTTATACGCCGATGCGTTATCCGGGAAATTACGGCTTCGTCCCGCATACGCTTTCCGACGACGGCGATCCGATCGACGTGCTGATCGCGAACACGCGGCCGATCATTCATGGCGCTCTGATCAATGTCCGACCGATCGGTGTTTTCAAGATGCGCGACGATGGCGGCGTTGACGAAAAGATCATTGCCGTGCCGGCGCACAAGCTGACAAAGCGTTATGACGCCGTTGAGAACTACACCGACCTTCCGCCGATTACCATTAAGCAGATCGAGCATTTTTTTGAACATTACAAGGATCTTGAACCCGGCAAATGGGTCAAGGCCGAAGGCTGGGGCGATGTCGAGGAAGCCAAACGGTTCATTATCGAGTCGATCGAGCGCGCAGGGACACGATAACAGACCGATATAATCCTGCGGCGCCTGGCGGGACAGATCTATAGCAGGGCCAGCTCTTCCAGAGCCGCGCGCATTTCCGGCGGGATGTCGCCGAGCGCCATGCTCTCCAGCTTCGACAGATCGGCGGGGGCGTCGTCAGGGGGCAGATAGCGCCAGCCCTGAAAGGGGCGGCGGGGCTGAGGCCGTGTCTCGACAAGCGTATGATCGAAGACGATAGCGCAGAGCGAGCGTCCTTCGGCATCTTCCTCGGGACGCAGCGCCAGAATTCGCTGCCTCGCCCGAACGACGCCCTTGATTACCCAGTACAGCGAACCGGATTTTTCGATCTCCGCGCGCTTTTTCGGCATCTGGCGCGTTCGATGGACAAGTTCTTGCGGCGCACCAGTTTTGCGAGCATTTTCCAACCTCATAGCCTGATAGGCGCGTAACTCATCCAGCGTATCGACGCCTACACAGAGTTTGATCAGATGCATTCCGGTTTACTCGCACATTTTGAATTGCCCACGCGCTTCGGCGGCGCGGAATCAGGCAACCGGATTTTGCCGATTCTTGCAAGGCCGACAAAGAAAAGCTCCTTTGGTCATCACCTCTTCATCCGGGCTTGTACCGCAGGCACTGCGAATCCCAGGATAATCTTAACTGGAAGCTTCCAGGCTTGCTGTTGATTGTAGTTACCTGCGAAAACAACGACTACCAAATCTAGCTCTGGCATTACGGTCAGCCGCTGTCCGCCATTTCCGAAACCTCCAACCCACTCGGGCGGATTGCCCTCTTTTGCAAGCCACCAGAAATAGCCGTAGCGCAAATCCTCGGAAGGCGCCCGCGGCTTAAACGACTCCGACAACCAATTCGCCGGTACAATCTGGTTACCGTCGTATTTTCCCTTCTGGGCGACAAGCATGCCGATCTTCGCAAGATCATGAATCTTCAGACGCAGACCCGACGCAGCCGCCGGCACACCGTCGGCGCCACGAACCCACTCGAATTCCGAAATTCCGAGGGGTTCAAAGAGCTTGATCCGCGCATAGTCGTCGATCGGCATTCCGACCCCGGTTTCGATCAGTTTCGCAATCAATGCAGTTGCACCGCCATTATAGCTCCACACTTTCCCCGGCTCATTCACCATTGGGCGGTCAAGGGCGAAGCGATAGCGGTCATCGGCCATCTCCATTGCGACCTCGCTGTTCCGAGGATCGGTATATGGCATGTCTTCATTCCATTCGGTGCCCATTTGCATAGACAGTGCATGGCGAACCAGAATTTTGCGTCGCTGTGGGTCCTCGGCGAGATCCTGATATTCCGGGAATTGCTCGATCAGCGGCGCATCGACTGCTGGCACCTTCCCTTCTGCCAATGCAATACCGTAAAGAAGGCTGACGATCGATTTGGTCACCGAACGTAAATCATGAAGCGTATTTGGCCCATGTTCTCTTTCACCTAACGGCGTTCCCCAACGCTCATCCTTGCCGGGAAAATAGGTCTCGGCTATCGTTTCGCCGCGATGGATGACGAGCACACTATGCAGACCGGAAAGCTCCCCGGCTGCAAAAGCCTCTGACAGCTTTTCGTTTAACACTAAACCCTCTTTGGCAACAGCAGTCGACGAAAGACATAGCGCCAGCGTGATTGCGCAACCGATCTGTTTACATGCAGGAGGCCACAGCATCATTTACCCCATCAGTAACTTAGTAATATTGATGCAGGCATATCAAAAAGAAAGAGCGCTAACCTCGTAATTTCCCATACAAGAGTTTCAAAGAAAAAGGCCGGCCCGAAGGCCAGCCTTTGCAGGGGGGATTTCGAACAGGTTCAGGAGACAGCCGCCATGTTGCCGCCGTCTTCATCCTCGTCATCAGCGCCGTTCACACGGATGCCGATATAGCGGATTTTCCCGGCGATCTTGGCTTTCTGCACCCCGAGATCGGTCAGTTGCCGGCTGAAGATCGGCAGGCCAACCGGCTGGCGTTCCGAGCGTTCGCACCAGTCGCAATAATTGTCGTACAGCGCGAGCGCGGTAACACTTGAGCCGTCATCCTCGCGAATCCGTTCGTTGAAATAGCTCTCGATGTCGCTTCTCGGCAGGGCGAGCGGCGCTTCCTGCTGCCTCGGTGGCTGGATATGCAGATGGACCGGCTTTGGCTCGACGATCTCAACGACCTTTGCGGGTTCCGGCGCAGGCCTCTTCATCTGCTCATGAACGCGCCATGTGCTCGTTGAAACATAAAGACCCATGCTGGAGCCCAGCTCCACAAGCAAGGTGATGAGAATCGTAAGTCCGAGTTCGACTTGCTTGATGTCCACGCCTGAAATTGAAGAGATGATCGTCGCCTGCGGATCGGCCACCGTTGAAACCGTCTTTACGTCGATCTTGTCGAGTTTGCCACGAATCTCGTTCGCCTGCGCCTGAAGGACGTCGCTCTTATTCGCGGCAGCCAGTTCGGCCTGAAGCTTGTGAAAGCCTTCGCAGAATTCACGGCTCAGCGTCACTGTCGCGTTCGTGCAGCCCTCGGAGCTGGTCCAGCGGTAATGCTGTTTCGCAGCATCGATTTCCGCTTCGACCATGCCGACCGAGCGGTGCTCCTGCAGCCATTTCTGCTGTTCCGTGACCTGGTCGAGCTGCGTGCGCAGGTCTTCATAGTGCTGTGCCTGCACGGCGCGCGTCGCTGTCGTGTCGGACCGGTTCAGCGACGCGAATCCGATCGCAGAGGTCAGCGCATAAAGGATGCAGACAACCCACAAGGCCGTTCCGCCGACGGCTTGAGACCAGTTGCGGTGCCGCCAGGCGGTGAAAATGAAAAACGGCAGCAGCGCTTTCAGGCAGTCCGCCGCGATGCTGGCCGCGCCCAGAATGTGGGAGTCGAATGGTGTCTTGCCGAGATTGAAACCATATTGCCAGTTCATGGCTGCGGATACGCACAGCATGATGAGTGCTGCGATGCATCCCAGAACAGCGAATACATGTCTCATACCGCCCCCTTAAAGGAATCAGCCGTTTGCACGGCTCGTTAGCCAGAAAGGGGTCGAGCACCAAAAAATCAGCTCGAAAATTTCAAATGAGAGTCAAGACGCAATACATACGAGTTATCCGCCCCCCGCTGGGCAGACCTCACACAAGACTTCAACAAAATATGCCGCCGCTTATGCCGCTTTCGTCCCCGCAGATTTCAAAGGTTCTCCACAGAACGCCGCCGCCCGGTTTCCGCGGAGCCCAATCTGATTTTTTGAAATCAGCGAAAGCTTTGGCCCCCTTTTTTCCAGAATCTAGCTGATTCGTAAGTGTAAACGAAAGCTTAACCGTTACCCACAAGCTGTGGATCAAATTGATGCAACGTACGCTTGA
The DNA here is from genome assembly GCA_964407125.1 of uncultured Hyphomicrobiaceae bacterium. Classification (GTDB taxonomy): domain Bacteria; phylum Pseudomonadota; class Alphaproteobacteria; order Rhizobiales; family Rhodomicrobiaceae; genus JAHQVI01. Next base: position 5,978 of record CAYOUP010000175.1, read on the forward strand.
TGTTGTGTAAGGGCTGTGGAAAAGTGGTGGTTAATGAAACGGCACAGGAGCCGTTAAAATTCACCGGCACATTTACATCGGGTTTTTATTCGGATGGTGCAGAAATCTAGGATGGCGATCTGTATTCAATTTGCGTAATGTGAATGTGTAGGAAGGGAGGAGAGGCGATGCCACGTTTCCTGATTGTTGCGGGAATATTGTTGACGGCTGTTGCTATATTCGATCCTTTCACAGATGTCGAAGACATTGCGTTCGAAGCCGCATTCGAGATGCCGGACGAGGCGATTGTCTCCGTTCCCAAGGCAGCCGTTCGGCAGGCTTATCTTCAAGAGAATGACCCCACTGTTTACGCCGCTACGCGCCTGGCTCCAGCTGCAGCGATCGCCGCAGCATATGTACAGGCCGAAGAGGCGCTCGTCTCGCCGTCTCAGACGCTTTCCTCCGCTTCGCTGGATATTTCGCGTGAGGAAACTGATCCATCAATCGTATTGTTATCGCCCTATGAGATGACGAGAGCCGTTCAGACGGAGTTGCGGCGCCTTTCCTGCTATGACGCAAAAATTGATGGCGTATGGGGAAGTCAGAGCCGCGCAGCAGTCAGATTGTTCAACAAGCGCAGCAACTCCTCGTTTCACCTCAATGAAAGCGTCGAACTATTGACGGCTCTCAAGGATGCGCCGGCCGGGCTTTGCAACGCTTCGTGCTCAGGTGCGGGCTCTTGCGAAATTGTAGCGTCAGCTGAGGACAAAACTGAAACGCCGGTTCAAACAGCGTCTGCTGACGAGAAACAAGAGGCTCCGTCCTATCTCCCGCCATGGATGAGAGGCGAGAAACTTGCGGCGGTGACGGACGATGGTAATACCGAGATCAGCGAGACATACACCTCGACACATACCTCCGTTTCGCAGAGGGTTTATGTGAAGCCCCGCCCATCCCGCCGCACCGTATATAGATCGGCGCGCCGGAAAAAGAACTGGCTCCCGGAAAGCTGGCCGGGCGTGGATTGATTTGCTGCAATCGAACCTGCTTATGCCGGCTTGCCGTTGATGGCTCCCGGCCTGCCTATGGAGCTGTAACGGAAGCCGCACTGCTCTGCATAGTCCGGCCGGAAGACATTGCGTAGATCAACCAGCATGTCGCCTTTCATCTGCGTGCGAAGCGCTTTCAGGTCGAGAGCGCGGAATTCGTTCCACTCAGTCAGAACCACGGCAAAATCAGCGTCCTTAGCGGCCTGTAACGGTCCATCGGCCCATTCGACGCCCGGCAGCAGCGGCTCAGCCTGCGCACGGCCCTGCGGATCGTAGGCGCGCACCTTCGCCCCGCGCTCCAGCAGCAGCGGCACGATCACGAGGCTTGGCGAATCCCGCATGTCATCCGTGTTCGGCTTGAACGTCACGCCGAGCACGGCGACGGTCTTGTCGCGCACATGGCCGCCAATAGCCTCCTCGATGCGCGCGACCATAGCGATCTTGCGCTCATTGTTGACCTTCTCGACCTGCTCCACCAGGGTTACCGGCGAGCGGGCCTCGCGGGCTGTCCGGATGAGTGCGGAAACATCTTTGGGGAAACAGGAACCACCGTAGCCGGGGCCGGGATGCAGGAACTTGTCGCCAATGCGCCG
>CAYOUP010000176.1:0-7579 GCA_964407125.1 uncultured Hyphomicrobiaceae bacterium
GTCCAATCTCGGGCTGCCCGTCCCTCCCGGTTTCACCATCTCCACCGAGATGTGCGAAGTCTATAATGAGCGCGGCAGGTTGTTTCCCGACTCCCTGACGACCGAGGTGGATGAGGCGATCGCGGAAATCGCGCGGCATGTTGGCGCGGTGTTCGGCGATGCGCAAAACCCGCTGCTGGTCTCCGTTCGCTCCGGCGCCCGGGCTTCGATGCCGGGCATGATGGATACGGTGCTCAATCTCGGCCTGAATGACGAGACGGCGCGGGGGCTGGCGGCGCAATCGGGCGATGAACGTTTCGCCTATGATTCCTACCGCCGTTTCATCCAGATGTATTCCGATGTGGTCCTCGGGATCGACCATCATATTTTCGAGGAGATCCTCGACACTTTCAAACATTCGCTAGGATTTCAGCTCGATACGGACCTGACCGCCGAGGACTGGCGGCAGATCGTCGACGAATACAAGGAAGCGGTCGAGCGGGAAATCGGGCGTACGTTTCCCCAGGATGTCAGGGAACAGCTATGGGGCGCGATTGCCGCTGTATTCGATAGCTGGAAGACGCCCCGCGCCGTGACCTACCGCAAGCTGCACGCGATTCCCGAGCATTGGGGAACGGCGGTCAATGTGCAGGCGATGGTATTCGGCAATCGCGGCGAGACGAGCGCCACGGGCGTTGCCTTCACCCGCAATCCTTCAAACGGCGGGAATGAAATCTACGGCGAGTTTCTTTTGAACGCGCAGGGCGAGGACGTCGTTGCCGGCATACGTACCCCGCAAAATCTGACGGAACAATCACGCATTGCCAGCGGCGACACCAAGCCCTCGCTTGAGGCGCTGTTACCGGGCTCCTTCGCCGAACTCTGCGAGATTTTCCGGAAACTGGAGAAGCACTACCGCGACATGCAGGATGTCGAGTTCACCATCCAGGAAGGCAAGCTCTGGATGCTGCAGACACGCTCCGGCAAGCGGACAACCAAGGCCGCCCTGAAGATCGCGGTCGATCTGGCGGGCGAAGGGCTGATCACGCAAGAGGAAGCCATCATGCGGGTCGATCCGATGCAGCTCGACCAGCTTCTGCACCCGACGCTTGACCCGGCGAGTGACAAAGTCGTGCTGGCGACCGGTCTGCCCGCTTCGCCCGGAGCGGCGACCGGCGAAATCGTTTTCGATGCGGACAAGGCGGAATCGCTGAAGAACCAGTCGCGCAAAGTCATTCTCGTCCGGACCGAGACCAGCCCGGAAGACATTCACGGAATGCACGCCGCCGTCGGGATTCTTACGGCGCGCGGCGGGATGACCTCGCATGCGGCTGTCGTCGCGCGAGGCATGGGGCGGCCCTGTATTTCCGGCGCCAGCGCGATCCGCATCGACATGAAAGCCCGGACCATGACGATCGGTGACAGGGAGCTCAAGGAAGGCGAAATCATTACGCTCGACGGCACCAAGGGCGAAGTCATCGAAGGTGAGATCGCCACGATACAGCCCGAGCTTTCCGGCGACTTTGCCCAGCTCATGCAATGGGCCGACGAAATCCGCCGCATGAAGGTCAGGACCAATGCCGAAACGCCCGCCGATGTGCGTCAGGCGCGCGAATTCGGCGCGGAAGGCATAGGACTGTGCAGAACCGAGCATATGTTCTTCGAAGACGAGCGCGTGCTCGCCATGCGCGAGATGATCCTCGCCTCCGATGAAAAGGGCCGCCGGGCCGCTCTCGCGAAATTGTTGCCCATGCAGCGGCAGGACTTCGTGGAGATTTTCGAGATCATGTCAGGCCTGCCGGTGACGGTCCGCTTGCTCGACCCGCCGCTGCACGAGTTCCTGCCTGCCGGGGACGATGAAATCGCTGAAGTCGCGAAGGCGCTGGGATATGAGATCAGCCGGATCACCCACCGGCTCGCCCTGCTGCGCGAATTCAATCCGATGCTCGGTCATCGCGGCTGCCGTCTCGCGATCACCTATCCGGAAATCACGGAAATGCAGGCGCGGGCGATCTTCGAAGCCGCTATCGAGGCAGGCGCAAAAACCGGCAAGCCTGTCAGTCCCGAAATCATGATCCCGCTGGTCGGGATTAAAAAGGAATTCGATCTCCTAAAAGCCGTCATAGACAGGATTGCCGGGGAGATTTTCAGGGAAACCGGAACGACGATCAGCTATCAGGTCGGCACGATGATCGAATTGCCGCGCGCCGCTCTGCGCGCCGGTGAGATTGCCGAATCGGCGGAGTTTTTCTCCTTTGGTACCAACGACCTGACCCAGACGACGTTCGGCATCAGCCGCGACGATGCAGGCTCGTTCCTCGGCGAATATACGGCGCGCGGCATTCTGGAGACCGATCCCTTCGTCAGCCTTGACCGGGACGGCGTCGGCGAGCTGGTGATGATCGGTGCGGAAAGAGGCAGGGCAGCGCGTCCGTCCCTGAAGCTGGGCATATGCGGCGAGCATGGCGGCGATCCGCGCTCGATCGACTTCTGCGAGACGATCGGCCTCGACTACGTGTCCTGTTCACCCTATCGCGTGCCGATAGCACGTCTTGCAGCGGCTCAGGCCACGCTTCTTGCGCGCGCTTGATCGGCATGTGGGGAGGGGACGAGAATTGAAACTCGCGGCAGGAATACCGATATTCCGCATTTTTGATGAGGACAGGGCGCGTGAATTCTACTGCGATTATCTGGGTTTCACGGTCGATTTCGAGCACAGATTCGACGAGAACGCGCCGCTTTACATGCAGGTTTCCCGTTCAAGCTGCGTCATCCATCTTTCGGAACATCATGGTGATGCAACGCCCGGGTCGACATTACGTGTGGAAGTCGCCGATGTGGACGATTTTATCGGCGAGCTAAAGCAGAAACCTTACCGCTACGCCAATCCGGGAATCATTGATCAACCCTGGAATATGCGAGAATCGGCAATCACCGATCCATTCGGCAACGAGTTAGTATTTTACACCCGCCCGAATGGCATTTCAGAGAATTCCGACTGACAAAATCGTTACGGAACCTGTCACCGCCTTTCATCATTACACATCCGTTAAAGTAGCTGGATTAATTATTTATGCACAATTTATGCTGAATCGGGCTATTTGATCTGTTCATTTTATGCAATTTCGCGCTAAGCGAACCTGTTGAACTGAGGGAAGAGATGGGTGACCTGATTTACATCGCCCTGATCTTTGGGGGATTTGGACTATGCTGGCTGGCGATTCTGATTTGCCAGCGCCTTTGAAGGTGATCTATGGGATTTGAATATCTTATCGGGGGCGCAGTTATTGCGCTTCTGCTCGGCTACATGCTTTATGCACTGGTGAATGCACAAAAATTCTAAGGGCGGCGCATGACGGACGATACCGCTCAGCTATTGCTTTTCGCTGCCGTTATCGTCGTGCTGACGCCGATCATGGGCCGCTACATGGCTCGTGTCTATACCGGGCAGAGGACCTTTCTGACCCCGGTGATTGTGCCGTTCGAGAAGGCGATCTACCGGATCGGCGGCATCGATCCCGACGCGGAGCAGCATTGGACCCGTTATGCTTTTTCCGTGATTCTGCTGAACATGATCGGCGTGCTGTGTTTTTACGCAATCGTCCGGCTGCAGCATTTTCTTCCGCTCAATCATCGCGGCCTCGGCGCTGTCGACCCCGGCCTCGCCTTCAATATGGCGATCAGTTTCATAACCAGCACCAATTGGCAGGCCTATGCCGGGGAGACCACGCTCTCCAGTTTCAGCCAGATGACGGCCTGCACGGTCCATAATTTCATCAGTACCGCAACCGCCATGTCCGTTGCGGTCGCGACCATGCGTGGCCTTACAATAAGCCAGACCAAGACGCTTGGCAGTTTTTACGTCGACTTCGTCCGCAGCATTCTCTATGTGCTCCTCCCGATCGCGCTGATTGCTGCGCTTTTCCTGGTCTTCGAAGGTGTTCCGCAAAATCTGGGTGACACTGTAACCGTAACGACGGTCGAGGGCAGCGAGCAGCTCATTCCGCAAGGCCCGGTCGCCTCCCAGGCCGCCATCAAGATGTACGGCACGAATGGTGGCGGCTTTTTCAACGCCAACGCCGCTCACCCCTATGAAAACCCCACGCCGCTTTCCAATTTCGTTCAGTGCGTGCTGATGCTGATACTGCCCGCGGCGCTCATCTATACGTTTGGCGTCATGGCTGGTGATACGCGCCAGGGCTGGTCGCTTTTCGCGGCTATGGCCTTCATATTTGTGGTCGGCCTTATCGCCGTCTATGTAGCCGAGCGATCGACCAATCCGCTGCTTGCCGGGCTCCCTATCGATCCGACCAGCGGAAATATGGAAGGCAAGGAAGTGCGCTTCGGCGTCGCCGGCTCGGCTCTGTTGTCCGTGATCGCGACGTCAACCGCGGGCGGAGCGGTCAACTCGATGCTGGACAGTTACATGCCCATTGGCGGCCTCGTGCCGATGATGAATGTGCAGCTGAACGAGCTGATTTTCGGTGGCGCGGGATCGGGTTTCTTCAATCTGCTCATGTTCATCATTCTCGCAGTCTTTCTCGCTGGCCTGATGGTCGGCCGTTCGCCGGTCTATCTGGGCAAAAAGATTGAAGTCAGGGAGATCAAGCTGGCGGTCATTACGCTGCTCATTGTGCCGATCGGAGCGCTGCTCATCCCTGCGATCGCCATTATGATTCCCAATGCGGCCGCCGCCATACGCGGTGCAGGTCCGCATGGGCTTTCGCAGATCATTTACGCCTATGCCTCAGCGATTGGCACGAACGGGTCAGGATTTGCGGGGTTCGATGGGAGCAGACCGTTTCATCTGGTGGCAATGGCATTCGTGATGCTTTTCGGCCGCTACGCATTTATCATTGGAGGTCTGGCGATCGCCGGTTCGCTCGGTACGAAGCGGGCAACGAGCGTCACCGTGGGAGCCGTGCCGACCAATACGCCACTTTTTGTCATATTGATGGTGTCGGTCATCTTCATTTTCGGTGCAACGATGTTCTTTCCGGCCATCGCACTTGGGCCGCTTGCCGAGCACTTTGAGATGCTTGCAGGCAAATCTTTTTAAGGATGCTCCAAGGGGTGGCCGCATGACAGGAGAGAGAGACGAGTTACGGCTCTTCGACCCGCATATCTTGCGGCGATCGCTTTGGCCCGCAGTCGCGAAGCTCAACCCGGTTACGTTGATCCACAATCCCGTAATGTTCGCTGTCGAGATCATCTCGATTCTCGCGACCCTATCCGTTGTCTTTGACCTGGTGGAGGGCCGGTCACACGCCGTTGCCCAGGCCCAGATCATGATCTGGCTCTGGATCACCGTTCTGTTCGGCAATTTCGCTGAAGCCGTGGCCGAGCAACGGGGCAGGGCTCGGGCTGAAGGCCTGAAGGAAATGCAGAAGGAGACGGCAACGAAAAGGCTGCTTACCGAGTTCGGTATGGATTATGCGGACATTCGCAGCCGGGATCTCCAGACCGGTGACGTGGTACTCATTGAGGCCGGAGATATCATACCGGCCGATGGCGAGGTGATCGAGGGCATAGCCTCGGTCGACGAGTCGGCCATTACCGGCGAATCGGCTCCGGTTATCCGCGAATCGGGCAGCGACCGCTCCGGTGTGACCGGCGGGACGAAATGTGTCTCGGACTGGCTGAAGGTGCGCGTTACGATCCAATCGGGGGGCAGTTTTATCGATCGCATGATCGCGATGGTGGAGGGAACAAAACGCCAGAAAACGCCCAGTGAGATCGCGCTGACGATCCTGCTCGTCGGACAGACCATCACCTATCTTGTCGTCGTTGCAGCCCTTGGGCCGTTCTCGCACTATTCAGGCGAGGCAGTGTCCGTGACGTTCCTGCTCGCGCTGCTTGTCATCCTCATTCCGACCACGATCGGCGCACTCCTTTCCGCCATCGGCATCGCGGGCATGGACAGGCTCGTCAAGGCCAACATCATCGCCAAATCGGGCCGCACCGTTGAAGCCTGTGGCGACGTCGATACGCTCCTTCTCGACAAGACCGGCACCATTACCTTCGGCAACCGCATGGCGAATGACATGAAGCCCTTGCCAGGCGTGCAGATGCGTGATCTTGCCGAAGCCGCTTATCTTGCTTCGCTCAGTGATGACACGCCCGAGGGCCGCTCGATCCTTGAACTCGTCAAAAGGTCTTTCGGCAATATGGTCGAAGCCCCTTCCGTGCTGCGCCACATTCCGTTCAGCGCCGAAACGCGTATCAGCGGTGTCGATCTTCATCCGGAGGGCGAGGTGCGCAAAGGGGCCGAAGACTCGATCCGCGCCTATGCCAAGATGGGGGAGAACTACCAGCTCACCCGCATCATTCAGGACATCGCCCGCAGCGGCGGGACGCCTCTTGTCGTCGCGCGCAATCATCGCGTGCTCGGCGTCATCCATCTGAAGGACGTCATCAAGCCGCATATTCGCGACCGTTTCATGCAGCTTCGCCGGATGGATATCCGCACAGTGATGATCACCGGCGACAACCCGCTCACGGCCGCCGCCATTGCCGCCGAAGCGGGCGTTGACGATTTCCTTGCCGAGTCGACACCGGAGCGGAAGCTGGAGCTGATCCGCAAATATCAGAGCGAAGGCCGCGTTGTGGCCATGTGCGGGGATGGTGCGAACGATGCACCGGCGCTTGCGCAGGCCGATGTCGGCGTCGCCATGAATGACGGTACACAGGCGGCCAAGGAAGCGGCGAATATTGTCGATCTGGACAGCGACCCGACGAAGCTGATCGAGGTTGTCCGCGTCGGGAAACAGCTTCTCATCAGCCGCGGATCGCTCACGACTTTTTCCATCGCCAATGATGTGGCGAAATATTTCGCGATCCTGCCGCCACTTTTCGCGACGATCTATCCGGGCCTTGCCGCGCTCAACATCATGGATCTGAACAATCCTCAAAGCGCCATTCTGTCTGCCGTTATCTTCAATGCGCTGGTGATTATCTTTCTCATTCCGCTGGCCCTGAAGGGTGTAAACTACATTCCTTCGAGCCCGGATGCGCTGCTGGGACGCAACCTTGCCGTATACGGAATTGGCGGTCTCATTGCACCGTTCATCGGCATCAAGATGATCGACCTGCTGATTTCCGGTCTTGGTATGGTATAGGACACATCATGCTCAAGGAACTGCGCCTTGCCGTTTCGCTTGTCCTGCTCATGACAGTCCTCACGGGGCTGGCATACCCGCTGACTGTCACCGGGATCGCCCAGCTCCTGTTTCCGGGCGCGGCGAATGGCAGCCTGATTTACGGCGAGAATGGAGAACCGATCGGCTCCGCCCTGATCGCCCAGAATTTTACCGCGCCGGAATATTTCCATCCCCGGCCCTCCGCCATCGGCTATGACTCGCAGATTTCCGGCGGCTCCAATGAAGCCCCTTCGAGCCATCATCTGATCGAAAAGATCACCGAGCGCACGGAAGCGGCGCGCGCCAGTCTCGGCGAGCGGAAAATCCCGATCGATATGGTTACGGCGTCGGGAAGCGGCCTCGATCCTCATATTTCCCCAGCCGCCGCCTATGCTCAGGCCGCGCGCATCGCCGGGCTGCGTAATATGGCCGAAGGCGATCTGTGGGCCGTCATCAACGCG
>CAYOUP010000177.1:0-7539 GCA_964407125.1 uncultured Hyphomicrobiaceae bacterium
AAAGAGCGGTACTGTTGAAGGCTGCACTGCCCTGCGCTAGCGATGTTCCGCAGTCGGCCGCATGGCCGACCGATCCGGCTTTTAGCCGTAATCCGAAGCCACCGGCTTTAGCCGGTGGAGCATTCACACCGTGCACTGTTCGAGATGTGGGGAGACGCAAAATGGTCTGGGCAGCCAGCTACCTCGGATCTTGTCGTATCGCGTGGCGATTATAGTTCCCATATCTCACGGGAAGTGCTGCGCAACCTCACCTACCCTCTGATGCGCGTGGAGCGCCGTCTTCGCGCGCCTGCCTCGCAGCATGCAAGCTTTCCGGGATAATTGGCTTATGAAAAGATAGGGGCGAAATCTTGCGCAGCGAGCGCGAATATCCTGCCCATGGGCACGATGCTGCAATGATGCCAAGCTTATCCATACGCTCCAGAGCATGATGGAAAGCTTTGGCGTTGGAGGAGACAGATTTAAAATCCTCGGCAGGGCGCGGTGGAATCGAAACAACAACCTACACAGACGCCGTCGCTGTCCCGGCACTGCAAGCGCAAGGCCTCTCTTGTGGCCTTCACCGCGTTGAACGGCTGATGCACGAAAACAGCTTGCGAGCCCGTTCAAGCCGCCAAGGAGCAGGTCCGAATTCAAACGTTCCACGCTCCGACTTTATCTCTCAAGTTTAGCAGTACGTCCCATTCGTGACGATAATCTAAGCCAGTTCGCTTTCCTCAACGACTCGATCAAAATTCTCATTCAAGCATTTGATGCGATATTTCGGGTCGTAGCCTTCAGTTGAAAGCAACTTCAGGATTTTGCATTTGTTTGGTCCTGCAGAATAACTCGTGCGATGAGGCTGATAATTCAGGGTCTGTCCAATTTTGAACTTATGGTCTGCCATATGCTAATCCTTAATGAAATGCCGGGCCTGGCATGAATCTCCAACCGTTCGACAAGAAGAAGCGTGTTGCTTCGAAAAAGCTTTGACGAACCGGGTATAGAGATCACTTCTCGCAGTTTAGACATTTGTCGAAAGGTCAAACGGCAAAGCCAGCTTTGCGCGTCGAATCCGGACGTTCCGATTAATGATTTTGCCAGTGAAGCTAATTCCAACATTTGCACGGTCTCAAAGGGAAAGCCATGAGATTCGTTGGTTTGTGATATGGAGGCATATGTATCAGACGGTCGAAGTTCTTCGTTTTTTGTGGGAATGCTGCTGGAAACCGGCTGCTGGAATAGGATATTTCAAGGTTCAGCTTGTTAATGGTGCCGTTAACGTTTACAGTGCGGGATCGACTTTGGCCAGACGACGAGCCCGTATCACTCTTGGCAATGCCAGGTGCACGACCAGACTCTTTCCAAATTTCGACTCAGCGCATGCGCCCGGTTGCACTGCGTAACCGGCTTCTCATGTGTATTCAAAAAGTGAAAAGGCAAATTTTATGACTCAAGGCACGGTTAAATTCTATAACGGTCAGAGAGGCTATGGTTTCATCGCACCTGATGACGGCGGCAATGACGTATTCGTGCACGCAACAGCACTTGAGCGTGCTGGTATTCAGGGGCTCGTAGAAGGCCAGAAGGTCAGTTTCGAAACTGCGAAAGATTCCCGTACGGGCAAAATCGGCGTCAGCACCATTGAGGTCTCGTAGAGCTTAAGGGACCAAAGTGCCGCAGTTCGCGGTTTGCGTTATCTCAAGGCCGCCTCTCGCACGAGGCGGCTTTTTTATGAACGGCCGGTCAGAATAGACTTATGACAGCTGCGTGTTCGGATGCGCCGCTTTTGAGGTCCAGACATTAAACGCCGGATAGCTCCAGGCTTCATCATGCGGGACTGTGTTCAGCCGAAGTCTTTGCCAAAGCGGCTTGAAGCACTTTTATGAGGTGACGAAAACCTCCACCGACATGTCGATATAGGCATCGCTCATGCCAATGAAGCTGCCTTGCACCGGTACGGCCTGTTGAATATTGCGTACGACGGCGACTGGAACCAGATTCGAACTGCCAACGCTGCGGTTCGTCGGATCGAAAGCGATCCAGCCTGCACCGGGCACGAATATTTCCGTCCATGCATGAGTGGTGCCTCCTTCATTTGACCCGACCAGCGTTTCGTTGGGATTATAAAGATAGCCGGTTACGATACGCGCTCCAAAGCCGAGACTGCGCGCAGCCTCGGTGAAGAGCACCGCAAAATCACGGCAGGAGCCCCATCCGCGATCGAGCGTTTCTGTCGGCGACTGTGTGCCTTCAGCATCCCGGGCCTGATAACGAACCCATTGCGATACTCCTGCGCTCATATCCTTGAGCAGGGAAAGTGTGTCCGTTGGCGTGTTGCGGATGAAAGCGCGGGCCCAGTTCAGCAATTGCTCCTCCGGATCCGGATATTGCCGCATCAGCAATGCTCCCAGATCACTCGCCTCGTCTTCGGAATATTGGAAGGGATAGAAAATTGCGGAGGCGGCAATGTCGAAAATTGGCCAGGCGGCAGCGTCAAGTTGAAGTTCAGTGGCACTTTCGACAATCAGACGATCAGTCATCCCCTGAAAAGCTGCGGTTGCAACCGCATTGCCAAAAACATCCTGAGTCCAGCTGACTGTTGCCTGCGGGGTGATTGTCAGGTCCATCGAGATCAGACGCAGATCGCGGCTTTCACGCGGGCGGAGCATCAAGCGGTGAAAGCCGAGCGCCACGGGCTGACGATAGCGATAGGAGGTTCTGTGGCGAATTCGTAGAGTTATCAAGAAGGCTCCAATCCGGCTGGCGGCACAGTATGCAGGGATAATGCCCTCATGGCCTCATCCATGAGTAAATGTCCCTCAAATATCTATATGGCACCGCGATCAGGAAATAGTGCCGAAATATTTTTCCAAATGAAACAAACCGCCTCTCCACGGTATTTTCTGTACAGGACTTGTTTTTCTATTGCCCGATGATCACATCATAACCATCATATGGTCAAATGACTTCGTATCGCGCTCGTTCCATAATTTTCTTGCCGACAATCGATCGCGACGGCCAGCAAAAACGCGGCTCTTTTCTCCTTATGCCAGCACTTGAGCACAAGCTTTGAGAGCTTTTTATGAATGCCGATCCCATCAGGGACCGGTCTATGGGAGACTATCATGGCCAAGGGTCAAAAACGCAGTAATCGGGAAGTGAAGAAACCAAAGCAGAAAAAAGAAGTGTCTGCCGTCGCAAATACGGGCGCCAAGGATGCTCCCTTGTCGATAGGCTTGGCAAGGAAAACGTCCCAAAAATAATAGCAAGCATCCACTTGTTCCAACGCTGGCCGATTGCCTGGAAATTGACGAGCATGCGCCTGCAAGAGTCGGGTCTGTGGCCAGGACCGTGATGTCCGGGGATTGGAAGAAAATCAGTCAACTGAATCACCTTCGGTCTCCGCACCGGATATGGAGAAAGCAGTGCCTCTCAATTTTCCGAATCCCTCGCGTGTCTATGATCAAACGAGACGATGCATTCGCTTTTGGGGACATGATTCCGCGCTGGAGATCTCCTTTCAGATCGATGAGGACGCACTCCAGCGGATCAGCCCGACACAACAGAATGAAACTTCGCTACTGCATGTGTTCGATTCGAATCGCGCCAGGATCGAACGTGCCGCTCAAAGCGCCTATTCACGCAGCCGCCAGAACTATCACCGATTGTCGGCTTCGGATTTCTAGATGAGGCATTGATTCACATCGGACAGGAATGACTGAGATGAACATGAGCGAGCATGATTATCTGGACGCAACGGTTGATGACATGGAGCATGCTCTGGACAGGCTGGTTGGCGAGATCGTCAATCTGAAAGAACAGCATTTGCCTCACTCCGCAGAGGCGCTCAACCACGCGCTATACGGCCGTTCGGGACCCGCCCGGACGCCTTTCAAGACAGTGATTGATCTTATTGCCGAGTCTCCAGTCGATGGGGCACTGAGATTGTCCGTCCACCATATCGGCCAGATGATGTTCGACAAGCTTCAAAGTCAGCATAAGCTGCTTCGTGTCGCGCGTCGTGTGTGCAGCCGTGATGAGCCGAACTGGTCCAAACGAATGACCGTCATCGATGCGGCATGGCAGGGCATTGGCTCCGACGTGAATGGCTATTACCGGTCATGAGCCAACCGCGCAGCTGAAAGTGCTGGTGTTCGCATGCCTGGCGAAGGATAAGGATAAGGCGATGACCCCGTCGATTAAGACTACCCGTAAATTCATGAAGCTGGCGGCCAGTCCGCCATCGACTTCAATCTCACAAGTCTTTGGCCAGTTCGGCTCCATGCGAACCGGCACAACATAAACCAGGAGAAGAGAATGCCTATACCGATCGATAACGAGAAACAAACACGGCTCGCATTGAAAGAGAAGCGCCAGTGGGACATGACTCTAGCGATGCAGGATCATGAGGCGGAACAGGTGGCCGTTCGTTCTAAAACCGCCCGCCTGCGTGCCTTACGTCTGGCCGAAGAAGCCAAGAACCCCCCGAGCCAGAAACCCAAGCGGCGGGCAAAGAAGTCTGTCAAGTCCTGACAAGTGCAAGGCAGATTACGAGCACGGCGATATTCTTTATCCATCTTACTTGCTATCCGTTCGGGTCAATCTGTTCCATATCGCGATTGGCCTGAAAACGTCTGTTATATTTACCCGCGGCTCAGCTGAACCTCAGCCTCTTGGCGAACATCCCAATAATTTGCTCCGCTGAACATTGCTTCCGTGCCATTCCTCATTTCCAATGATCTTCATCCATGAACCGGCATGTTGCCCCGCTTCGGCGGAGTTTCTTTTTTGCAAAGCATGTAGTACGGTTCTAGTATTCACCCAGAAAAAATCGGTCACTCACATCGTTTGACGTTATGAGCTGACAGAAAGCAACCAATTTCTGGGAGGAGGAAATGTCATATTTACTCGCTATCCCATTAATAACGCTCATAATAATATTTATTGTCGTAGGTTTGTACCTTCTTGCAGAGATGATATTCGTGCCGAAGAACAACAAGGGGTTAGATCGCAGGTCCAACGGCTCTGACAAATCAGCCTGAGCTGGCGATGTGCTCGCCCGGACATCACAGAGAGAACGATCCGCTGTCGGCTTCCCTGTTTCGTCCGCGATCTGTCAACTAATCTGATTGATCCAGGCAGAACCGATCAACGTCAAAGAGACCTAGATCGGTCATCTTTAAATGCGGGATCACCGGCAGGGCAAGGAATGCGACCTGCAGAAAGGGCTCGGGCAAAGTGCAGCCCAAGGCCCGTGCCGCATCTCTCAATTCGTGAAGCGCAGCGCATACGGCCTCAAAAGGTTCAAGGCTCATGAGTCCTGCCAGCGGCAGCGCCAGCTCGGCGCGGATCTGCTCATGTTCGGAGACGACGAAGCCGCCGCCCATCTCGATGACGCGATTGACCGCAACAGCCATATCCGCGTCGGAGGCACCCACCACGATAATATTATGACTGTCATGTCCGACCGAGGAAGCGATCGCGCCGCGTTTCAATCCGAAGCCCTTGACGAAGCCTCGCCCGACATTGCCGTTCACACCATGCCGTTCAATGACCGAGATCTTGATCACATCCGCATCCAGGTTCGGCCGCAATCCGGTCTCGTCTGCCGCAAGCTTTGCGCTTTCCCTGAACGTAATGATCAGCCCGGGTTTTACCGCGATCACAGGTGTATCGCCGCGCGGCGTGTCGGCAGGTACAATGAAGGTGTCAGCGGTTACGGGACTGGCTTTCATCGAATTCAGGCCTACGGGGCGAACCGGTTCGCGAGTGGCGAACAAATCCTTGGTCACGAGACGGCCCGCGGCGATCACGTCCGACACGCGGCAGTCCTCTAAATTGTCGAGCAGAGCAATGTCCGCACGCCATCCCGGCGCCAGCAATCCGCGGTCGCTGAGCCCGAAGATCCGAGCGGCAGAATGGCTGGCTGCGCGATAGACATGATGAAGCGGCCGCCCCATCGCAACCAGTCTACGGACTGAACTATCCAGATGCCCTTCTTCGTCGATATCCAGCGGATTACGGTCGTCAGTGCAAAGAGCAACGAAGCTGGAGCTGTTTTCATCCAGAATCTCCGCCAGTGCAGACAGGTCTTTCGAAACCGATCCCTCCCGTATGAGGATCGCCATCCCCTTGGCCAGTTTTTCGCGCGCTTCGGCGGCGGTTGTCGCTTCGTGATCGGTACGGATTCCAGCGGCCAGATAGCCGTTGAGCGCCATGCCAAGCAGCAACGGCGCGTGACCATCGATATGCCTGCCCTGGAAAGCCTCCAGTTTCGCGATAATCCCGGGATCCTCATTGAGCACCCCGGGGAAGTTCATCATTTCCGCAAGCCCGATGACTTTGGGGTGTCCCATAAAGGGGCGCAGAGAATCAATTTCCAACTTCGCGCCAGCCGTTTCGAAATTGGTCGCCGGAACGCAGGGGGACAGGTTCACGCGCATATCCATGATCATGCGCTCAGCGCAATCCAGGAAATACCGGATTCCTGCCTCACCGGTTACGTTGGCGATTTCATGCGGATCGCAAATCGCCGTGGTCACGCCGTGCGGTAATACACATCGTTCAAACTCGAATGGGGTGACAAGAGAGGACTCGACATGCAGATGTGTGTCGATGAAACCGGGCACGGCAAAACGCCCGCTACAGTCGATTTCAGTGTGGCCGTCATATCGCGCATGCGTGCCGACAATGCGATCTCCCACGATGGCAATGTCGTTTTCCGTGATCGTTCCGGAAATCACATCGAGCAGTTGCGCATTCTTCAAGACAAGGTCAGCGGCTGTCTTGCCCTGGCCCGCACGGATCGCCTTTTTCAGAGTTGTTTCACGCATGAATTGGCCGCCTGCCTCACTCGTTTGATGAACTCATGATGCGCTATATAGCTTCGAATCAATCAAGGCCGATAGTGAATGAACAATCGCCAATTTCAAAACTGTCTACCGTGGAATCTTAAGCGCACATATACGCCCCTTATGCACATTCACCTAAACCGTCATTGATTTACATGCGCCCGTGAACAAAATGCGAACCCTTGCATATTTGGAGGGGTATTTTTTCCGTGCGGCGTCCGAGTGAGATCGAAGTCCTCTATCTGGATTTTGACGGTTTTTTCGCATCTGTCGAGCAACAGGCCGATCCGAAGTTAAGAGGTCGCCCGGTCGGCATAGTCCCCTTCAACGGCACAACACGCACCTGCGTCATCGCCTGTTCGCGCGAAGCCAAGCATTGCGGTGTCAGCAATGTCATGAATGTGCTCGACGCCAAAGCGCTTTGCCCCGATCTGGTGCTCGTACCGCAAAAGCCCGACCTCTACCGGCGCGCGCATAATGCGCTGATCTCGGAAATCGCCGCCGTCAATCCGGTCGATGCAATCAAGTCGATCGACGAACTGGTCTGCAAGGTCCAGCCCGCCGACCGTGCTGATCCCCGCGCGCTCGGCATCCGCATCAAGCGGCGCATCGCGGACAATATAGGCCCGTGGATTTCAAGCTCCATAGGCTTTGCCGCCAACCGCCAGCTCGCCAAGATCGCCTGCAAGGCAGGCAAGAAAACCGG
>CAYOUP010000178.1:0-7449 GCA_964407125.1 uncultured Hyphomicrobiaceae bacterium
GCCGTCGCCTCGATCAGATGCCGGTCATGGCTGATCAGGATCACCGCGCCCTCATAATCGTTGAGCCCATGGATCAGCGCTTCGCGGCTGTCGACATCGAGATGGTTCGTCGGCTCGTCGAGAATGAGGAGATGCGGGCCGATGAAGGAGGACAGCGCGAATAGCAGCCGCGCCTTCTCGCCGCCCGACAGCTTGCCGGCGGGCGTATCGGACTTTTCCGCGCCGAAACCGGCGGCGGCGGTGCGCGCGCGTTTCTGCGCTTCCGTGGCGTCCGGCATCATAGCGGCAATGTGGTCATAGGCTGATTTTGCCGGGTTCAGCTCATCGAGTTGGTGCTGCGCGAAATAGCCGACGCTGATTTTTTTCGATGCACGCCGGTGCCCTTCGAGAGGGTCCAGCCGTCCGCAGAGCAGTTTGGCGAGCGTCGATTTGCCGTTACCGTTCGCACCGAGCAGGGCGATGCGGTCGTCGCTGTCGAGCCGCAGATTGAGGTCGCGCAGGACCGGTTTGTCCTCGCTATATCCGGCAACAGCGTTCTCCAGCCGGATCAGCGGATTGCCGAGTCGGGTCGTCGGATTGGGAAAGGCAAGTGGCAGCACGTCATTTTCGATTTCAGCCGCGATCGGTTTCATTTTCGAAAGCGCCTTCAGGCGGCTTTGCGCCTGCGTCGCTTTTGAGGCCTTGGCGCGGAAGCGTTCGACAAACGCCTCCATATGGCGGCGGGCATCGTCCTGTTTCTTCTTGAGCTTGAGCTGGAGCTGCTGCCGCTCGCGCATGGTGTCCTCGAACGTGTCGTAGCCGCCGCTATAAAGCGTCAGCCTGCCGTTCATGAGATGCAGGATCGCGCCGACGCTGGTGTTCAGCAATTCGCGGTCATGGCTGACGATGAGAACTGTATGCGGATAGGTTGCCAGAAAGCTTTGCAGCCAGAGCGTGCCTTCAAGGTCGAGATAGTTGGTCGGCTCGTCGAGCAACAGAATATCGGGCGCCGTGAACAGCACTGAAGCCAGCGCCACGCGCATCCGCCATCCGCCGGAAAACTCGTTGCATGGCCGCTGCTGCGCTTCTTCATCGAAGCCGAGGCCGGCCAGGATCTGGGCGGCGCGGGCCGGGGCGGAATGGGCGTCGATGTCGTTGAGACGGAGCTGGATTTCAGCAATGCGTTCCGGATCGGTCGCTGTTTCGGCTTCCGCAAGCAGCAAGGCGCGTTCCCTGTCGGCGGCCAGCACGGTCTCGATCAGGCTTTCCGGCCCGCCGGGCGCTTCCTGAGGGACGCCGCCGACACGTGCCAGCTTCGGCCAGGAAATTGTGCCGTCATCGGGATGCAACTCGCCAGAGATGATCCGCAGCAATGTCGTCTTGCCGGTGCCGTTGCGCCCGACAATGCCGACCTTGTGCCCGGCGGGGATGCCTGCCGTCGCCTTGTCGAACAGAAGGCGGCCTTCAATGCGATGGGTGAGTTCGTGTATATGCAGCATGTGTCCGAGATGATCTTGTCAGGCTAGCGATCCGGCGCAATTTTGCCCATTGATGCCACAGCAAATGTCGCACGGGAAGCTCGCATCTTGCAGCTGGCGGATACGAAGGCTATAAGCGCGACGGGGCAAATCACCAATCAGGAAAAACTCATGGCAGTCGAACGCACATTGTCTATCATCAAGCCGGATGCGACCGAGCGTAACCTGACCGGCAGCATCATTGCAAAGCTGGAAGAAGCGGGGCTTCGTGTCGTTGCGCAAAAGCGCGTGCGCTGGACAAAGGAGCAGGCCGAAAAGTTCTACGAAGTCCACAAGGAGCGCCCGTTCTATAGCGATCTCGTGGCCTTCATGACCTCCGGCCCGATTGTGGTTCAGGTGCTGGAAGGCGAAAATGCGGTCGCAAAAAACCGTGAGGTGATGGGGGCGACAGATCCGGCCAAGGCCGAACCGGGCACGATCCGCAAGGAATTTGCCGAGAATATCGAGCGCAATTCGGTTCACGGCTCCGACAGCGCGGAAAACGCCGCTGCGGAGATCGCGCTGAATTTCGATGAAAGCGAGATTGTCGGCTGAGATTAAAGAAGGCTTCGTTTTTACGGAAACAGACCAGCACCATAATCAGACAAAATCCCCTTGAAAGAGGGGATTCATTTTTAGCGGCTTGCTGGATTTTCGCCTTCGCGGGGCTTTCGGTACCGATGTTACCGACAAGAGTAATTAAAATTGAGGCTGATGGAATGATCTGTTCCGGGCGGTAAAAATCACCCGGAGTTTGCTTTACTGCGTATCCGGCGCTGCCGCATTCGTTATCTCGGCGGCATGCTGATACCACTTGCTGGCAAGCGCCTCATCCGCAGCATCGGCCGGCAGATTATGCTTGCTGATATATTTTGCATCATAAGTCTGCGCGAGGGCGAAGGCGCCAAGCGGGCTGCCGCGATCCGCCAGATATTCAAAAATCAGCCGCGCACCGGACACGTGCCCCTGCTCAAGAATATTGCGGCCCCGGTCCAGGATAAGAGTTTCGTTCTCCGTACCACCGAGTGTCCCGTCAGTCTGTTGCGGGAGCACAGCCGCGACATTTGCCGTATTGATCGAAGATGTCGTGTCAGCCGCATCTGCAGCGGCAAGCCTCTCGGTCGACCAGTCGGCCTGTGACGCCAGAGATGGGCGCAAATCAAGCCGGTTGCCGCTGACACGGTTGCCTGACTGGGCATTCTCTCCGCTATTGGAGTTGATGATTGCAGAGGTGCTTATATGTTGTGCCGTTGAAACTTCACCGTCTGCGCCATTTTGCGGCATGCGTTCCCGAAGCTGATAGACGGCAAAGCCCACCACGGCGAGAGAAAGTGAAATTGCTATCAGATTACGCGCGCTGGACGGCTTGCCGGACTTGGACCGTTGCGGATGCGAGGGGGGAGCGTCATACGCGGCAGCGTGCTCCATACGCATCTTCAATTGTGTGGCATGTTGCCCGGGCGATGGCTGGCGCCGCCGGATCGGACGGGCCCGGGAATTCGCAGCGGCCTGATCGCTACCATGTGTCGCGTGGGTTAGCTCAGCTTCAAGGTTCGACCAGTCGACATTCTGTTGCTGAGGTTGTTCCGGGAAATGAGCGCGCGCTGACGGCCGCACCGCATCCGGGTTGCGACTGACCGGCTGCCTGCTATCGACTTGTTCCAGGATTCGTCTCCAGGAAACGTCGTTCATGAATGGCCCCTCTACGCATAACTCGACCATGGTCAAGTTTAGTAGCGTAATATGGCAATGGTACGTTTTAAACTTAAAAATTTTATTAAATATTAAGTAAAGTTCCAATGTTCAGCCAGGCAAGCCGCAGCCCCCGCACAAAGACCATGTGCGGTGGCTCAAATGCCTTTTATATGAGAGGCTTAGATGGTGGCAGGCGTTGAGCGCGGCCGCGTCCACAGCCCTTCCCGGGACGGGATAGTCTCGATGCGGCCATGCCCATGCGAGCGCGCAATTGTCGCAAGGCTGCGCGCGACGCCGAACAGCTTGCGGGAGCTGCTGACATGCGCCCGGCTGTCCCAGGCGGACGGTCCTTTCTGTCGGACGAGGCGGCCAATATCGCGATAAACGAACCGCGCAACCGCAATTGCCCAAGCGGAGCGGAACGGCAGGGAAGCAATGCCATGCCGCGCGGACAGGTAGAACTGGTCGGCCACCGCCAGCAATCTGTTGGTGACGGCATAGATCTTGTCACGGTGCACAGGATCGGCGAGATCGGTGCCGTCAAAGCCTTCCTCGCGCAGCCATTGCGCCGGGAGATAAACGCGTCCCAGCGCAACATCGTCCATGACGTCCCGGGCAATATTGGTGATCTGGAATGCGATGCCGAGATCGGATGCGCGGTCGAGTGTCTCACTGTCGCGGACACCCATGATCATCGCCATCATGACGCCGACGACGCCTGCAACGTGATAGCAATAGGACAGCGTGTCTTCCAGCGTGCTGTAATGACGTTCCTCCACATCCATGGCGAATCCTTCAAGATGCTCCATGAGATTTTGCTCAGGGATCTTGCATTCGCTGACGACACGGGCGAGCGCACCGAAAACCGGCTCGTTCCACCGGCCGTGAACAGCGAGCCGCGTCTTCTCTCTCAGTTCCTCAAGGCGTTCAGCCGGGCTTGCCGTATACTTGCCACCTTTGGCGAAGCCAAGGTCCTGATCGTCGATCGTATCGTCGCAATGGCGGCACCATGCATAAAGCATGTAGGCGCGGTTGCGGGTTTCGGGATCGAACAGACGTGCAGCCGCGGCAAAGCTCTTCGACCCCTTCTCGATCCGCTCGCGGCTGAATGCTACGATATCATCATCCATTGTATTCGCTCGGCTTGCTCAGGCGCGCAATCTGCTTCCGGTTCTCGCGCATGGTTGCCAGCGCGTTGAAGATAGAAACGGGCGGACGGCCCATAAGTATGCGCGCTTTGTCGGCTGCTGTCAGGGCTCCTGCATAGAACCGCTCGATCAGCCCTTCATTGAATGTGTAGAAGCGCTGCATGATTTCAACCCGCCGCTCCGGTCTGGCGGCGAGGAAAAGAAACCGGTTCAGCATCCTGTAAAAGCCGCCTTCGTTCCAGAGGCGTTTCGACAGGGCTTCAACCGTTACGGCAACGGCTTTCGTCGTCAGTTCAGGCAAGCTCACCAGAGCGTCCGCGGTTCTGACGGCATCGGGCAGGGAATAGCCGGTAGTGGGATGAAACAGGCAGGCGCGCAGCCCGATCCTTGCGGCGGGGCTTTCCGCATCCGACCAGAAGCGGTCAATATCACCGCCGAGCAGAATCGGCAGCGTTCCCTCCTCGCTGCGGATGATCTCCTTGACCGTCCAATTGCGCCGGGCGGCGTATCTGAGAATTTTCTGCCTTATGGACTCCCGGTCAAGCGCCGGGCCATCGGCATAATAGGTGTCTTCGATCAGGACCGTGTCTTCGGTGAAGGGCAGGGTGTAGATGAAACGGTAGCCGTCATCCTGGCTGATATCGGCATCCATGATAATGGGCGTTGTCAGGCCGTGAGGGGCCGCAAGGCGCAATTCGAGGCCGACGAATTTCTGGAAGCCGAGATCGAGATGCGGCGAGGCCGTCGGTCCCCGCCCGTCAATGATACAGGCCGCGGACAGGTGTTCGCCGTTTTCAAGCGCCACCTCGTCAGCAGTTAGATGACGGACATTGGAATTGAGCAGGATATCTTCGCCCAGAGTGCTTGAAACAACCGAATGCAGGCGCTCGGAGGTGATGGATTGATAAGGTGTGGCAAGGCTGCGTTCATATTTCGGAAAACGCACTGTCTGCCCGTTCCAGCGATAGCAGATAAATGGCGTCAGCCAGTTGTTCTGTTCCGGCGTTACGTCGGTGCGATGAAACGACCAGGTATGATTGCCACCGAGCTTGTTGCCGCTTTCAATGATAAGCACACGCAAATCGGGGCGCACCGTTTTCAGCCTGAATGCCGCCAGCGATGATGACAGTCCCCCGCCTGCAAAGATCATATCGTAATGGGTCATGGAATCGGCATCTGCTGCCAGGCCGTTTGTCATCCTATGCTGAATATAGGGAATTTCACGGCCTGACAAAATCAAACCGAGGTAAAGCCTTACGGGAATAACAGCAATCTGTCAGTGCTGGGACAGAAAGCTGACCACCAGGCGGTTGAATTCGTCCGCCTTTTCGATATTGGACATATGCGCCGAATCGAGAATGGCGAGCCGCGCATCCGGTATAGCCTCCACGATCGCCTCGCCCATGGCGGGCGGCGTCGATGGGTCGAGTGCGCCTGCTATGACGAGGCTGGGCGTCGTAATTTCCGGCAATACCGCACGCAGATCGACATCCCTGACGCCGGGAGCCGCTGCGAGATAACCCGCAACCGGATTATTGGCGATCATATCGAAGGTCTTCCACGTAATCTCCGGATGAGCGTCTCGAAATTCCTGGGTCAACCATCGTTGTATCGTTGCTTCAGCGGCGACACGCATGCCTCCAGCCTCGACGGCGGCGATGCGCTGGTTCCAGATTTCGGGATTGCCGAAATAGGCGCTGGTATTGGCAAAGACGGCGCGCGTGAGAAGCTGCGGAGCATTGGCCGCCAGCCACATCCCCACCATGCCGCCCAGGGACAGCCCGCAAAAAGCGACCGGCGCAACGCCCAGCGTTTCGACCAGCTCTTTCGCGTCCTGTCCCAGCCTGTCGATCGTATAAGGTCCGGATGGCGCGTCGGAGGTGCCGTGTCCCCGATGATCATAGCGCAATATGCGAAAATGGTTTGAGAGCCCGGCGATCTGCGGTTCCCACATCTCAAGCGTCGAACTGAGTGAGTTCGACAGCAGGAGGACGGGGCCATCCGCCTGACCATCGAAGCGATAGTTGATCTTGCAGTCGTCGCTCATGGCTATCGATTGCATGGCGGATCTCCCCGAACGTCATTATGCCGATCGCATTTTTCAGGCAACCTCACGGTCAACCCGGTCTGATCGTCGATATGTTCTTGATGCGAAGAATAGGCCGAATGCCGATAATGACAAGTGTGAGTTGCAGGCTGCACGCTCCCATCCTCAACCGGAATGGTGGCCGCTGGCGGCTTTGACGGCTTCATAGGCTTCAAGCGCCTGTTCACGGCCCGTTTTGTGCTCGATTATGGGATAGGGGTAATCCTTGCCGAGGCTCACACCGGCCTTTTCGAGAACGTCGTCCGGCGCTTCCCACGGCGCATGAATATGTTCGTTCGGCAGGTCCTCAAGTTCCGGCAGCCATTGGCGAACATAATTGCCCATTGGATCGAATTTCCGGCCCTGAATGATCGGATTGAAAACGCGGAAATAGGGGGCCGCATCTGCGCCGGACCCGGCAACCCATTGCCAGCTTGCCGAATTATTGGCGAGATCGGCATCAACGAGCGTGTCCCGGAACCATGCCGCGCCGTCCCGCCAGTGAATGAGCAGATGTTTCGTCAGCAGCGAGGCTGCGATCATGCGCACGCGATTGTGCATCCACCCGATGGCCCAGAGCTGGCGAAGTCCGGCATCGACAATCGGATAGCCTGTTTTTCCCTTCTGCCACGCCTTCAGCTTTTTCCTGTCTTTCTTCCATGGCAGGTGCGCGAACTCAGGGCGAAACGGCTCCTCCGGGAGCGACGGCCAGTGATAGAGCAAATGGGTCGAGAATTCCCGCCAGTACAATTCGCGGATATACGCTTCTGCGCCTTTGCCGAGGCCGCTTTTACGCTCCGCCGCATTTCGTATCGCATGCCATATCCGGCACGGGCTGATCTCACCAAAAGCCAGATGGGGCGAGAGGCGTGAGGTGCCATCAATATCGGGGCGGTCACGCTTGGCGGCGTACTCTTCAAGTGCGCCGTCGATAAAGGTCGTCAGACGTTCCTTCGCGCCTTCCTCGCCGGGTGTCCAAAACGCGCGCATATCGCATGCCCAGTCCGGTTTGGACGGCTCCAGC
>CAYOUP010000179.1:0-1415 GCA_964407125.1 uncultured Hyphomicrobiaceae bacterium
CCAGCCTGAACGTCATTTGCGTTTTAAAATGCAACTTATAAGTGTATTTATGCTAACGATACATTCATAAATTGCGCTCTTGCAACGGTTGCTGTCCCTCATTTCCGGGAATGCAAAAAGCAGCTTTCAAGCGTTTTCAGTTCAATTCGTCAGCGTAAAGACAAATCAGGTGCGTTCATCCCCCGGTCCGCTGCGGGGCTCGTCTGTTGTTGATCTTCCCGCTGTGCAAGCCCGTGATTGAAGCGAGATAAAAATGACCAAGCTTTATTGCGATTACTCCAATTTCAGAAAATTCACAGCGCCAAGACTCTTTCAGGTCATGCCGCGCGGTATGTATTTCGGCAGATCACGAGCGACGTCGATTGATCTTTGTGTGCGCGACCTGATGCTGGCATCGCGTAGCCAGCACGATGCCTTGATCTACGCCGAGGATGTCGAGGATCCGTTTCCCGATTTCCTGATCAATACCCTTCCCGCCAAAGGCAAGGCGTCGTCATACAAACGCGCCAATTTCGTAGCCGCGCAGGCGAGGCGGCTCAAACCCGACATCATCGTCGTCCAGCAGCATTTGCCGACAGCCGCAGCAATCGCGTTGCGAGTGCCGAATATCAAGGTTGTTCTGCACACACATAATTTCCAGAAATCCTATGAGACGGCATCGGGTTTCTCAGGCTGGCTGAAACGCAGCGCGAAAAAGCTGCGCTATGGCAGACTCGCTGGGATCATTCACGTCAGCCGCGCATGTGAGGAGGCCTTTACGAGAGACTGGCCTGAATTGTCCATGCCGAGCTGCGTGGTCAATAATGGCCTCGATTTCAGCAGCTGGGAACCTGCTCGGGTGCGCACGAATGAGATTGTTTATGCGGGGCGATGCGCGCCCGAAAAGGGTGTGCTGGAACTGGCGCAGGCGGTCAGGTCGCTTCTGCCCCTGCATCCGGAATGGCGCGCGCGTTTCATTCTGTCGGCGGTCGATACCCATCCGGACTATTTCGATAAGGTCAGGGACTGTCTTGCCGGGCTTGGCGAGAATGTGATCATCCAGCTGCAAAAGCCCTTTGAAGTCGTGAAAACCGCCTTCGAGAACGCGGCCATCGCGGTCGTTCCCTCAATTTGCAGCGAATCCTTCGGTCGAACGGCGCTGGAAGCTCATGCTGGCGGCGCGGCTCTCATCAGTTCCGGCAATGGCGGCCTCGCCGAAGTCAGTGGCCCCGAAGCGATCAGGCTTGCCCGCGTGACGGCGGACGAAATCAGCGGCTCCATTCAGATGCTGATCAAGGATGAGGAACAACGCAAGCGGCTGGCGTTTGCGGGTGCGATGAGAGTTCGGGAGCGATTCAATATTTATCAGCAGGCGGAGGTGTTCAGCCAGTTCTGCATGATGCTCTCCGGCGATGGTCAGCGGTCCGACGGGCTTG
>CAYOUP010000179.1:1515-7448 GCA_964407125.1 uncultured Hyphomicrobiaceae bacterium
TTCAGCCAGTTCTGCATGATGCTCTCCGGCGATGGTCAGCGGTCCGACGGGCTTGTACACGGGGCGGTCGAGCCGCATAGATCTGCTGCGTAAAAATATTGCCGATTCATGAGGGTGTGTAAGCCAATCGAAGCACGTTCGCAGGAGAGGAAGACATCCCGCATTCTTTCCTCATCACGTCTTCGCAACAGGGCGATTTATCTGCCCTCGGTGCCCTCCGTCACGCGCAAGGCAGATCACGGCATACACCGAAACGTCAGTGTCCAGATGCCTTTTTGAATTGCTTCTGTTGCTCCGGTGTCGTCTCGGTCTGATGCTCGGCTTTCCAGGTCTCATAGGGCATGCCATAGACAATTTCCCGCGCCTGTTCCCTGGAAATCTCAACACCTTTCTCGCTGGCGGCTTCCTGATACCAGTTCGACAGGCAATTCCGGCAGAAACCCGCAAGATTCATCAGGTCAATGTTCTGCACATCGGTGCGGTGGCGCAGATGTGATACCAGCCTGCGATAGACAGCCGCTTCCAATTCCGCCGTCAGTTTCGGATCAATATCGGCCTGTTCCATGTGCTGTTCCATCCCATTGCTGTGGCCGGGCCGGCTGACATCGCTTCGCGACCCGTAAAATCGTGCATGATGGAATGTAAGATCAGCATCCTCCCGGTGCAATATTTCCCGCAGATGCAAGGCAAGCAATTCCGCCCACGCGATCTGCCCGGCCTCATCACGAATAAGATCCTGCCGGACTTCGATCAGCGCATTGGCAAGGCCGCGCATGGTTGCATGTTTATTCACGCAATCTCCCGGCAAGGAGCCCGCATAGGGTTCATTGTCGCCAACGGTCAAAGCAGTATCGCTACGCAGAGCATTGATAAGAGGCGCCGCCAGGCGCGGGTCGCGATCCCACAACACACCGGCCTGCCAGGGGCGCAGCCAGCCGCGCCAGTCCTCTGTAAAGCTGTGAATTGAGAATATGACAGGCATTTTACCCGAGGCGATCATGGCGTCTATGATGCGATCGATGGCTTCGTGATAGGGTTTGTAAAACCGGTCGATCCGTTTTTGCCGTTCAGCGCGGGTAATTTTCGCATTCCCCGGCACGACAGAGCCGTCGGAGATACGCATAATCAGCGTTGGATCGGTTTCCCCGCGATTGGGATCGATCAGCAATCGTGAATAGCGCGTCAGGATCGCGGGAGCGTCGAGAAGCCTGGCCATATGCCGCGTAATGCCAGCCGCGCCCGGATCATAGGCAATATGACGTTCAAGCTGTTCCGGCGGCAGGCCAAGCGTGCCATAGTCCGGTGGCAACGTATTCTCCGCGTGATCGCACAATAAAAGGATCCCGCTGGTGAGCGAACCGGGAACAATGGAAAAAACAGAATCAGCAGCGAGCGGCTTTGCCGTGCTTTCGGATAAAATTGTATGCAGCATGGCTATTTGTATCTTATGATATTAATAATCTCCAGAGCCCAAATCACTTTAAAAGCTGTTTTTCAACGAAATTTGCTTTTTTACGGAGCGAATTGAAACGGGCGCATTTTTCTCGCAACACGGCACCTGATATGACCTCGTCAACGCCTAAAGATATCCTGCGCCGCGCATACGATGCAGCGACAGCGGCAGCCCAGCCTGCACTATGCTTGCCGCCTCATTTCCCGCCCCCGCCTGAGGGAAAGCTGATCTGCCTGTGCACCGGCAAGGCGGCTGCGGCAATGGCCGAAACTGCCGAGCGTCACTACCGGGACATCCTGCCAGCCAACCGTTTTATCGGCATGGCAACCGTTCGCACAGGTTATGGAAAAAACCTTGAGCGGTTTGAAATTATGGAAGCTTCGCATCCAGTGCCAGACCGTAATAGTACGCAGGCTGCCGCGCGCGCGCTGGAATTGGCCGAAATGGCCGGCGAAAACGATCTGGTGCTTGTCTTGATGTCCGGCGGGGCATCCGCCCTGTGGACCGCCCCCGCCAGAGGCCTGACGCTTGAGGAAAAACA
The DNA here is from genome assembly GCA_964407125.1 of uncultured Hyphomicrobiaceae bacterium. Lineage (GTDB taxonomy): Bacteria > Pseudomonadota > Alphaproteobacteria > Rhizobiales > Rhodomicrobiaceae > JAHQVI01. The sequence continues at coordinate 3,510 of CAYOUP010000179.1, forward strand.
GGATCTGACCCGTGCGCTCCTCAAGGCAGGCGCGACAATTTCGGAAATAAACTGCGTTCGCAAGCACCTGTCCCGAATCAAGGGCGGGCGGCTCGCCGCTGCGGCCTATCCCGCGGCCGTTGTAACCCTTGCAATCTCCGATGTGCCGGGCGATGCGCCTGACGCGATCGGCTCCGGTCCCACGGTCGCGGACCCGACAACGCTGGCCGATGCACGCGATATTCTGAACAAATACGATATCCCAACGACATCCGCGATCGCCGCCGCGCTTGGCAACAACGCCAATGAGACGCTTAAACCAGGTGCCGCGACTTTGGCAAAAACGCAATATATACTCGTCGCAACGCCCGGCGCCGCGCTCAAGGCTGCCGCACAGGTGGTTGAAGACGCCGGTTACGAGCCGGTGCTGCTGGGCGATGCGCTTGAAGGAGAGGCGCGCGATGTCGCGAATGAACATGCGAGCCTGGCGATAAAAATGCGGGCTGAGGGCAGACGCGCAGCGATCCTGTCGGGAGGCGAGTTGACCGTGACCATAAAAGGGGATGGCCGCGGCGGCCCGAACCAGGAATACGCGCTGGCTCTGGCGATCGCCCTGAACGGCGCGTCCGGTATTCATGCGCTAGCGGCCGATACGGACGGCAGCGATGGCGGCTCCGGAAAAGTTGATGACCCCGCCGGCGCCTTCATATCGCCCGATACATTAAGCCGTGCAGTGAGCTTTGGCCAAAATGCACATAACTTTTTGGCAAAAAACAATTCCACCGGATTCTTTGAAATGTTAAAGGATTTGCTGGTGACCGGGCCGACATATACTAATGTCAACGATCTGCGCGTCATACTGGTCGAGCCCGGCGCGCGCTAACAGATACAGGCAAGTTAACCAGATCCATGATGTCACATTCCTTCGGTCGCATCGCAATTATTCTCGGTGTTTTCTGTTGTGCGATCTCGGGTTACTCAACCGTCGCACACGCCGATCTCAAACTCTGCAACACGACATCCAGCCGGGTCGGTGTCGCAATCGGATACAAGGATGACAAAGGCTGGGTCAGTGAAGGCTGGTGGAACGTCGCCTCGCAGACATGCGAGGTGCTGCTGAAAGGCACGCTGGTCGCAAGGTATTATTATATTCATGCGCTGGACTATGACCGTGGCGGTGAATGGGCGGGCAAGGCCTTTATGTGTACGGATGATAAAGCCTTCACGATCCGCGGCGTCAGTGACTGCCAGAACAAAGGCTACAAGAGATCCGGTTTCTTCGAAGTCGATACGACTGAAGAAGATGACTGGACTGTGAGGCTCACAGATCCCGGTGACGCCGGAACAGGGGCTCAATGAGAAGATTCCGACGGGTAAAAATCCTTGCTACGCTGGGACCAGCCTCCTCGGATCGTGCCGCGATAGAGAAGCTGTTCTTTGCCGGAGCCGATGTGTTCCGGATCAATATGAGCCACGCGTCTCACGAGGATTTGCGTGAACGGCGCGAAACGATCCGTGCAATCGAGCGTGATGCCAATCATCCCATCGGCATTTTGTGCGATCTTCAGGGACCGAAGCTGCGTGTCGGCAAATTCTCCGAACCTGTCGTCCTTGAGGAAGGCGCAATTTTCGTTTTCGACCGGTCCGAAGATCCCGGCACCATCTCGCGCGTCTTCCTTCCGCATCCGGAGATTTTTCAAGGCATAGAGTCAGGCCATCAGCTTCTCCTGAACGACGGCAAGTTGCGCCTTACGGTTACGCAAAAAGCCGATGACCGAATCGAAACGGTCGTGAATGTCGGAGGCGAACTTTCGAGCCGCAAGGGCGTCAGCCTGCCGGATACCGTTCTCCCGCTCAGCCCGCTGACCGAGCGCGACCGTGAAAATCTCGAATACGCCGCCAATCTCGGCGTGGACTGGATAGCCTTGTCCTTCGTCCAGCGCGCCGAAGACGTAATCGAAGCCAAGCAGCTTATCGATGGCCGCGCCTCGGTGCTTTCAAAAATCGAAAAACCGTCCGCGGTTGATGACATTGAACGCATCGTCGAGGAATCCGATGCGATCATGGTGGCTCGCGGCGATCTTGGCGTCGAGTTGCCTTTGCAGAAGGTCCCCGGCGTTCAGAAGCGCCTGACCCGGCTCTGCCGCCAGCATGGCAAGCCCGTCGTCATCGCGACGCAGATGCTGGAATCGATGATCACCGCGCCCGTGCCGACGCGCGCGGAAGTGTCCGACGTCGCAACCGCCGTGTTCGAAGGCGCCGATGCTGTCATGCTTTCGGCGGAGTCCGCTGCGGGCAAATATACCTCTGAAGCTGTTGCGACGATGGATGCGATCGCCCGCGAAGTCGAGCAGGACGACATCTATCACCAGACTATTCACTCCCAGCATCCTGCGCCCGAATCAACGGCGACTGGCGCAATCAGCGCAGCCGCCTGTTCGATCGCGACCGATGCGGGGCTGAAGGCGATTGTCTGCTACACGAGCACAGGCGCAACCGCGCTCCGCGTTGCACGCCACCGGCCCGACCAACCGATCCTTGCTCTCACGACAAGCAAAGCAACGGCCCGCAAGCTGACTCTCGCTTGGGGACTTCATTGCGCGCTCACTGAAGACCCGAAATCCATTGCCGATATGGTCACGCGCGCCTGCCGCCTCGCTGCGCGGGTCGGGATGGCGGAACAGGATGACAAGCTCATTATCTCGGCGGGCCTGCCCTTTGGCACCCCTGGCGCCACGAATATGCTCCGTGTCGTCAATGTCGAGGCACAGGCTGTAAAAATCGCAATGAACGCGCCTGAAACGACCGGCCCGGATTTCCGCTAATACAGGAAAGACGGCAAGAACAGTCCGGTCCTAAATACCCTGCCCTTCCACTTCACGTTCAAGCTCTTCAACAGCTTTCTTCGCCGTCTCAAGAAATGGATGGATTTCCAGTGCACGCCGCATAACGGTCAGCGCCGCCTTCGTTTTTCCGGTCTCGCGCAATATGATGCCAAGCCCTTCGATTGCCTTGAAATGCTTCGGGTCCAGCGCGAGGACGCGGCGCAATCCGTTCATGGCCTCGTGATAGCGATCCTTGAGATAGTACACGGTCGCAAGCTGGCTCCAGCCGGCTACATAGCGCGGATCGATTTCGGATATCGACTGCAGCAATTCGATGGCGAGATCGTAATTCTGCTCCTGCAAGGCCACTTGCGCGCGTTGCATGAGCAGATCTGTGGTATCGCTGCCCGATTGCGCCCAGAGACGATCGATTGCGGAAACAATGAGCTCTGCACTTTCGGCATTTTTCGACAGGCTAAGCTGATTATACAGGGAAGAAAGAACGTCCTTGCGCGCCTCACGCAAGGGCTTTTTATCTCCCTTGAGCAGCTCAAGATCGGGGGGCTGCATCGGATTAGCCACCTTATCGGCGGCAAAAACCGAAATATTCCAAGCCAATAATGCGGAGAATACGAGACAGGCGTGCTTTAACAACGAGACATCTCCGGTAGCTATGGACTACCAGTGAAGCACAGTTTCGAAATCTGTCAACTGAGGCGACGCCTTGTTATCGGACAAATCCGGAGTCTAGCCCTGGCGTGCTTTGAAACGCTTCTGCGTCTTGTTGATGATATAGAGCCGTCCGCGGCGGCGAACGAGCCGATTGTCACGATGGCGCTTTCTAAGCGATTTGAGTGAATTCTTGATCTTCATGACTGTCTCAACAATTTCGTGCAGGGCCGCGCGAAAAAAAACTTCTGCTGCAGCCCCGGCAAAATTTTGTAAATACCCAAGGTGAGTTGGCGCGACACTAGCGATGCCGCGGCCTGTTGTCAACGTGGTGCAAGGCTGCCGGGCGAAGCTTCTTCAGGACTCTAGTACGCCCCGCAGGAAATCCTGCCCCACTTGCCGCGAGCACTCACAGGATTTCCTGCGGACAAGGCGTACTAGCAAGCTATTGATTCTAGTACAGCTT
>CAYOUP010000180.1:0-7437 GCA_964407125.1 uncultured Hyphomicrobiaceae bacterium
TGCCGTCCGCGATCAGCGCGCGGGCTTCCGAGACCGTCAGCTTCTGAATGAGCTGCCCGTTCTTGTCCAGAACGCCAACCACGTCCGTTAGCAGCAAGAGGCGCTTTGCCTTCATCGCCTTGGCCAGCGCTGAGGCGAAGGTGTCGGCATTGATATTGTAGGTCATGCCATCGCGGGAGACGCCGAGCGGCGCAACGACGGGGATAAGATCGCCGCCTGCGAGGACCTCGACGATCCGCGGGTTCACTTCCTCCGGCTCGCCGACATAGCCGAGGTCGATCACACGCTCGATATTCGACTCCGAATCGCGCACACGCCGCTCCAACTTCTTGGCGGTCATCAGATTGGCGTCCTTGCCGGAGATACCGCAAGCGCGTCCGCCAGCCCTATTGATCGCGGCGACGATCTGCTTGTTGATCGACCCGGCGAGGACCATTTCCACGATTTCCACCGTTGCCGCATCCGTTACGCGCAAACCGTCGGCAAATTCTGACTTGATCTGCAAACGCTCCAGCAGCCGGCCGATCTGCGGGCCACCGCCATGCACCACGATCGGCTTGACGCCGGATTGTTCAAGAAGCGTGATATCCTTGGCAAAACAGGACGCCAGCTCCGCATCGCCCATAGCGTGCCCGCCATATTTCACGACAACGATCTGCTGGTCGTAGCGCTGCATGTAGGGGAGTGCTTCGGAGAGGATGACGGCATGCATATGCGGCGTGATCGGCGCATTCTCCGCATCGGCGGAACTTCCCATTGGACAAAGCCTCTTTTCTTTGCGACTGGCGTTTTTTATAGCGAGTTTGATCCGAGCCTCAAATGATTTACGAGCAGCGCCCAATTGTGGCCATAAAGACCTTTCGGCAAAGCATGATTTACGTTATGTGACGAAGAGGCGTTTCACTAGAGTGGTATGAGGAAAAGTGGGAACCGATTTTCTGCTCGTCATCCCGCGCTAAACTATCGTTTTAGAGTTGTATCGGAGGTTCGCGTGGCCGAGACATCGGGATTCCAGACCGATCTACCTCAATCGGCCTATTTGTCATTGTCCATTGAGCGGGCCATTTCGCTCGCACAGCAGCGTTCGCACAGATATGTGACTCTGGAACACCTGCTCTTCACATTGATGGACGATCCAAGCGCGAAAGAAATCCTCGAAGGTCTTCGCGGCGATATGGCAGGCATTCGCGGCAATATCGCCGAGGCCGTCAATCGCGGGCTGACCTCGCTCTACACGCCCGGCGAATTCGATCTGCATGCCAGCTACAAGGTCGAGCGGGTTTTGCAGACGGCGTCCGACGATGCGGACCGGCTGAATTGCGAGGAAGTCGATGCGGCGTTCGTTATTGCCGCGCTGTCCCGCGAAACCGACAATATGGCCTCGGAGATATTGAGGCGGAACGGCATTGGCTATTCGAGCGCCGTGTCATGGCTTTATGCTAATCGCGGCGCTACGACGCCGTCGCCACGCAAGGCGACGACACAACCGTCAAATACCGAAATCGAAGAGCTGGGTGCGCCGCCCATTGATATGCCAGCGCCGTCAACGACGCCGCGCGGCCCTGCTTTGGGCGGGCATGTCAGGGCGCCGGCCAATGCCGCGCCCGCAAGGGAGCGTTATGCGACAGGGCCTAGCCATACGAATGTGCAGGCCGGTCATCCTGCTGCCGCTGAGAGGCCAGAACCGATCCCATTGCCGCAGCCGGATCAGAATGATTATGCGGGTGGCGATATTCTCGAGCTGGATGTCGAGGCAGGCGAAGCACAGATATTGGCTGAGCAGCCTTTTGAGGAAGGCGAACCCGAGCCGGTGATTGAGTTCCGCGGACCGCAAGGTAAGAATGCGGAATTCCGGCGGCGTCCTCCAAATGGTGCACAGACTCAGGGGCTGGGAGAGAGGCCCGCTCCGCCTCCGCGTTTGGGGCCGTCGGCGGCTCCCGCCAAAGCGCCGGCCAATGGCAGCTATTCGGGATATCGAGGCGGGGAGCGGCAACAATACCCGTCACCGCCCCTGCCGTCTGTCGAAGATGGCGCTTCGGACCCGGTGCCGCCTGTCAGCCGTCTTGAGGAAATGCGGCTTAACCGGGCGCGTGCCCGCGGAGAACCACAGCTTCCGGTGCCGTCGAAAACGGCAAGCCAGAAAGCGCGCCGGTCGCGCGGTGGTCAACCTGCTTCGGCAAAGGGCCGGGCTGCGGCGGGCGCGCAAAGCCTCCCTGCCAAACGTCCGCACCGTCCACGCAGTCCGCACGAAGTTTTTCTCGGCCGTCTGATCGAAAATGTGCCGCGCAAAATGCGCGCCGCCGTCGCTGAACGGATCGAGGTTCGCATTTCACGGGAAGAAACCCAGGCGTTGCTGCGAGGGTTCGAAGGGCGCGGTGAGACGAAGGGCCATAATATCTCCATAACGCAGACGATGAGTGTGGCCCTGCGCGCCCCTGATGGCGGTTTCACTATCGAGCCGCTCAGCCCTGAGACGCAGTGGATTTTCAATCGTCCCGATGAATCCGATGTTTATGGACGTTGGCGCTGGGTCGTGACGCCTAGCCGGACAGGGACGCGCAAGTTGCAGTTGCTCATCGCATCGCGCAGCCTTAGCGCGAACGGCGTCGTTGCGGACTCGGCATTGCCGGATCAGGTCATCACCATCCGTGTCCGGACGAATTACTGGCTCACTCTTGCCCGCGGCATTCAGTGGATCGCAGCCATGGCGGTCGGCGGCATTCTGACCGAGCTTGCGATGTTCGGGATGCGGTCTTTCGGCTTGTGATCAGATCGAAAGGAATGACGATCCGTCGTCACCGGACGTGATCCGGTGACGCATTCCATTGACTTCATAAACCGCTCCGGTCGTTGGTAGATTCCCGGAAAGGATTGCCGGGGGCAGGCCCGGCAGCGACATGATGCGTCAAGGCTGTTTCCGCTCTTATTGTGCAGCCATTTCGCCTTAGCGGCCTTAGCCCAGCTTCAAATTCGGAACGCGCCTTATCGACGTGACCTCGCCATGTGTCGACCCAATGCGTTCGACTGCGCTGGCGACCGGCTCGGAAATGACCTCCATCTGATGGCCGCTTGCGTGGACGAGATCCTTATTCGATTGCGCGATCCCGACATGTCCGCGCCAGAAAACCAGATCGCCGCGCTTGAGCTGAGACACATCATTCTTTGGCAGCTTCTCGCCGACTTCATTCTCCTGCATGTCGGTGTCACGCGGGCAACTCATGCCCATCGCCTGCATGCCCAGCTGAACAAGCGCCGAGCAGTCGATGCCGATGCTGGAGCGTCCGCCCCACAGATAGGGCGTGCCGCGCAGGGCTTCGGCGAGGGCGACGAAATCCTTCGCCTTTTCCTCGAACGGCATGAGATGTCCGGCGAAAACGAAACCGCCACGCGAAAGTTCGGCAAAGCGCCCCTCGCGCCCGACGACCGACAGTTTTGAGCTGAAGCTCAGCCGCGTAATCGGCGGGCGTTTGAGATCGGGAGCCGGATAGATGAAGGTGCCGTTTGCGGATGCCCAATGCGTGGGTTCTTCGATGAGAACGGAAAGATTGTCGGCGGGCATGTAACCGACATAGCCGTCATTTTCGAGCTGAACCCAGGCCCAGCCCCCCTGCATGTCGTAAACCGTCGCCATCTCGCCAAACAGAGCCTGCGTCAGCAGTGGCGCATCGAAACGCGGCACGATGCGCACCGGCGCAATCGCACCGACAACCTGGCGCAACTCGCCTGCCGCATATCGTGGCGCCTTGACCTTGTCTTTCAGGGACTCCGCTGCGAGGTCTTCGCGAAAGACATTACGGCGTGGATCGAGCTTCGTGGCCGGTGCGTTCATTGCTTTGAATATGCCCCCTTCAGATATTCGAAAATCGCGCGGGCGCATTGCGGCTCACCGCCCGCGGGCTTTCCGGGCAGGGTCTTCGGAACCCAGCCATATATATCGTAATGTGTATAGTGCTTCGCGGATTTTACGAAGCGATTCAGGAAGAGGGCGGCGGTGATCGAACCGGCAAAAGGCGAGGCGGGCATATTCGTGATGTCGCCGAGCTTCGATTTGATCAACGTTTCATAAGGTGCCCATAGCGGCATGGGCCAGGCGGGATCGCCGATTTCGTTTCCGGCCTTTGCAATGAGCGCGGCCAGCTCTGAATCCGTCGAATAGACTGGCGGCAGATCCGGGCCGAGCGCAACGCGCGCCGAGCCGGTCAGCGTGGCAAGGCTGACAACATGGTCGGGGCTTTCCTCATCTGCGACGGCCAGCGCATCGGCAAGAACCAGCCGCCCTTCCGCATCTGTATTCCCTATCTCGACATGGAGCCCCGCGCGACTCTTGAGAACATCACCAGGGCGGAAAGCGTTACCTGATACGGAGTTTTCCGCCGCCGCGATCAGCAGGCGGAGCCTCACCGGAAGTTTTGCGCCCATGATCATTGCAGCAAGCGCGAGCGCAGCCGCTGAGCCACCCATATCCTTCTTCATCAGCTCCATGGCATTGCCTGGCTTCAGGTTCAGCCCGCCTGTATCGAAACAGATGCCCTTGCCGACAATGGTGATTTTCGGCGCAGCCGCGTTACCCCAGCGCAGGTCGATCAGCCGGGGCGCGCGCGGGCTCGCCCGGCCGACGGCGTGGATCAGCGGCAGATTTTCGTCAAGCAGATCATCCCCGATAATCGCGCTGCATTCCGCATCGAAACAGGCGGCAACATCGCGCACGGCGTCTTCGAGTTCTGTCGGGCCGAGATCGTTCGAGGGCGTGTTGATCAGATCGCGCCCCAGCCAGACAGCCGCCGCACGATTTATAACGCTTGCCGCATCAACGCCCTCCGGGAGAAGCAAACGGCGCAGCTTTTTCTCTTCATCCGGCTTGTACCGGCGGAAAGCATAATGCCCCAGCGCCCAGGCGAGGGCGGTGAGTTCGGTATTATCCGGTTTATCGGCGAAACAGTATGTGCCTTTCGGAAGTGCGGCACAAAGGCTACCAGCCAGCAATGGGCTGCTCTCCTCGCCGTCCGAGCCCGCAAGCACGGCCTCGATGCCCGTCCTGCCGGGCAGAAGCGCGTGCCCCGCCGATTTCGGATCGAACCCGGTTTCATCAAGCCAGCCGCGCTGTTCCGGCGTCAGCCATTCGGGCAGATTGCCGTCGCTCGGAACATGGATTGGCCGTATATCTTCATCAGTCGTATCGGTAAGAAAAAGCGACTGAATATCGTCACGAATTTTGGAATAGTGTGTCACCATCGTTTTCGGTCGTGCCTGGTTGTTGCGGTCGAACACCGGAAAGGTGCAGGAATTGGAGATGAGTGAATGAGCGAGAATTACGAGCTGGTTATCGGAAACAAGAATCTTTCATCGTGGAGTTTGCGGCCCTGGCTCATGCTCAAATATTTCGGCATTCCGTTTTCCGAAGTCCTTATCAATTTGCGAGCGCCCGACCGGCATCTTGAAATCTTAAGACATTCTCCGGCGGGAAAAGTCCCCGTGCTCAAGCATGGCGACCTTATGGTCTGGGACAGTCTCGCCATCATTGAATATATCGCCGACACCCATTCCGGCAAGGCGGTATGGCCTGAAGAGACGAATGCGCGCGCCGTGGCGCGGTCGGTCTCGGCCGAGATGCATTCGGGATTTGCGCCTCTTCGCGAGGAATTTCCCATGTATTTCGTCAATGTCCGCGAAGGCGTAACACCTAGCGAACAGGCCCGTGCCGACATGCAGCGGATCGTCGATCTCTGGCGCGACTGCCGGACACGTTTTGGGGCTGGCGGTGAATTTCTGTTTGGCGCGTTCAGCGCGGCGGATGCCATGTTTGCGCCTGTGGCGAGCCGTTTCAACACATACCGGATCGACCTGGCGCAATTTGGCGATGATGGCACGGCGGCGCGTTATCGCGATCACATGATGGCGCTGCCGGAAATGCAGACCTGGGCAGAAGATGCGCGCAAGGAAACCTGATATCTTACACGCACTTGCCCGGCTATAGCGTTATTTCTACTTATTTCCCCAAGGCGCGAATCTCCATCTAGTTAAACTCCAAAGATGGGATTTGGGCATGGGGATGAAATTCAGGCTTTACGGCTTGCTGGCTGTGATTACGCCCCTTGCGGCGTGTGATGTCGGTCCGGGAGCGAAAAATCACGTGGTGCACGTGCCGGAGCCGCCGCTCATGGATACGCAAGCTGCAATGAGCGTTGAGGGAGCGTTGAAGCTTGCACGTTCATTGCAGCAAACAGGTGCTTCCGGAGAGGCTCTTTCCGTTCTCGCATCGGCTTATGCGCGATATCCGGAAAATCAGACGATACTTTCAGCTTATGGCCGGCAGGCTGCTGTCATAGGGCGTGATATGCTGGCTATGCGGCTTTTGCAGCGTGCAATCAAGGCCGATCCCGAAGACTGGCGCGCGCTCTCCGCCTATGCGATCGTCACCGAGCGGCAGGGACGTGCTGACGAAGCGCGGCAGGCCTTTGCCAAAGCCCGGGCAGTCTCCGGCGCGAACACGTCCAGCCTTAATAATCTCGGCATGTTCTATCTGCTCGAAGGCCGGGCGTCCGAAGCGGCCGCGATATTTCGCCAGGCGCTCACCTCGCCTGACATGGACCGGTCTCATATCCTGTTGGTGAAGCGGAATCTCGCCGTTGCGCTTGCCGTTCAGGGCGAATTCGAAACAGCGGATCGTCTGGTAGGATTTTCTCTGCCCCGTGAGCTGGAGGATGCCGACAGGCGTGAGATCGCAACCTTTATGGGCGTCGCGGCGCCCGTTGTTACCAGGGATTCCGGATGGAAGGCGCGTTTGGCCGATGCATCGCCGGTAATTTCGAAGTTCGCTCGATAATCTGATCGCTTTGCTTTCTCAAAGCGCGGCCAGCTTCTATGACAGCGGGCGCGAGGATGACGGTCAGAAGCACAGGCAGAAAAAACGCAACCAATGGTACAGCCAGCTTCGGCGGCAGTGCGGCTGCGCGGAACTCTGCCTCGGAAATACGCGCCTCACGCCCGGCAGTGGCTGCGGAGTTGAGGGCCTGGCTGATCGAGGTGCCGTGTTTTTCCGCCTGGACAAGCGCCGCCGTTATCAGCTTGACCGCGGGGTGGCCGATCCGTTCGCCCAGATTGGCGTAAGCACGCCAGCGGATCGGCAGGTAGGATAGTTCCGCCATCGTCAGCCCCAGCTCTTCCGCCAGCTCGACGCTTTGCGCGGCAATATCCTCCGTAACACGGCCAAGCGAAGCTTCAACCGAAAGGCCGGACTGAACACAGATCAGGAGCAGGTCGAGCGCATCGGGAAAGGCGCGCATGATGCGGCGCTGACGGCGTTCTATCAGCTTTCCGACAACCAGCCGCGGCAGGGAATATCCAAGCGCTGCCGCAGCGATGGGGAGCACAAGTGCAGAGCTTTTGGTCATGTTTTGCGGGTTGAAGAGAGCAAGCGCGATCAAGCACAGCAATGCG
>CAYOUP010000181.1:0-7418 GCA_964407125.1 uncultured Hyphomicrobiaceae bacterium
AGAAAAGTGATACAGTTAGGAATCATTAATGTCAATTAAATATTGAGTAATTCCTTATTTAAACAAGAGTAAAAATTAAACCTGACTATTACCTGTAAAAAGTCAGATTAAAGCTGGAATAGAGGACTCAAAAATGCCCGGTAAGTTTATTCGGATATGGGGTCGCTTATTCCTAAATTATATATTTCCTGTATGTCCTTAAGCTTCTGCTGAAAGTCGAATTCAAGATCTATCAGTTCCCCGGTTTTCACATCAAATACCCAGCCATGCAATAAGGGATAGCCCTTGTTAAGGTAGGCCTTTTGGACTACTGCTGTTTTTAAGACATTGATGCATTGCTCTTCAACATTCAATTCTACCAATCGCCTATATCGCTGATCCTCATCTTGCAGGGCATCCAGTTCACCTTTGTGAAGGCGGTATACATCCCGGATATTCCTCAGCCATGGGTTCAGTATCCCCATATCCTGTGCCTGCATGGCTGCTTTCACCCCACCACAATAATAGTGGCCACAAACCACAATGTGTTTCACCTCTAAATAAATAACGGCATAATTAATCACACTCATGACATTGAGGTCGGTATTGCTTATAAGATTGGCAATATTACGGTGGACAAAGACTTCCCCGGGTTGCAGACCCATTAATTCTTCAGCTGTAACCCGGCTGTCACTGCAGCCTATATATAAAAAATCGGGATCCTGTCCCCTGGCCAATTTTTCAAAAAATTTTTTATCGGTTGCCTTCTTCTCAGCCACCCATTTTTTATTATTCTCGAAAATCTGCTTGTAGGTTGTCATGCTTAGGCTATTTATTATCCACTTCATTCACCTGTTTTGCTGCCATCATAAATTGAATAGGAAAAAGAATGATACAAGGTACTTCAATAGGCTGCTTATTTTCATCGCACTGATTGTTGTTTAAGGAGCTGTTCCAATTAACTGAATTAATGATTTGATTCAACCTTGATAAGGGTTTTCTTGTCTCTATGTACCTGAATCTTAACAAGCACCCATTCCTCTTTTTCTTCCAGACTGATGTCCAGCAATCCTTTGTCCTTTACCATGGGGTCCCCTAATTCAAGTGGCCATCTTATCAGCTGGGTTCCGGCTCCGTCCACCTGGTAGCTCAGCTGTTTCCCATCTGAGCGGGCATCTGATATGTTAGATGTAGATGAGACTATGCTTATTCCGCTTCCTTCGTTCGGTATTACAAAGATGGCTGATGTTGATTCTTTCTTTTCATAATTTATATCCATTTGCAGCAAATCTTCTCTGGCATCATATGGATTATTCAATACAGCCAGCAATTCCGATGTATTCAGATTATGTTCAAATCGGTAGTCAGAAGGTTCCTCAGAAAAAGAGATGATCTGGCCTGCGGCTTTTTCACTATTGATGATGGAATAGATCTCGGGGGAATCACCCACCCTTCCCATGACAATGGGCTCTGATTCAGCAATATAAGGAAGGACTCTTTTTGATTGCCGGACTTGCTGACCTACAAACGCCCTTTGTTCTTCAGTCATCAATGAAAGATCCCCCCAGAATCCATGCCCTGCCAGAAGGGAGTTATTCACGTTGTATTCCATGCAACCTGCAAGATCATGCGGATAACTGGCATAGGTAAAGAGTTCCAATGGTATCAGTCCCGCATATTCATTGGCAATCGTTCTCAATGATTTTGTCCGAAAACTTGAATAATCGTTATAGGAGCTTGCACCGTTATTCATGAAAAATATTTTCCCCTGGCTGAGAGGAGCCAATCCTATCATTACTCTCCGGGCTTCGGTAAGGTCTATTTCAATGACAAGTTCAGGTTCATATGCTGATAGTATCTCCATGGCTTTAACAACATATATGGGCAAGAGATACTCATATCTTGCTCTTAATTCTTCTTCTGGATAATCGCTTGAGCCATGCTCTAGGTTTGGCAATGTACTGTAAAAAGTATTAATGGCATCCCATTTCATAAACCGGCAGCCCTGGTCTATTATACGTTTACAATCCTCGGTGAAAAGATCAGAAAAGTCGCTTACAAAATCGAATGCGGGGTGATCCCACTGGGCCCGGATTGGATTCCTTTCAGAATCCAGTATTACCCACTCAGGATGCTCCTTATACCGCCGGGTGGTTGAATCAATCCCCATTGTTGAAAACCAGATTCCCATTTTAATTCCATATTTATCCAGTTTTTCTTTGATAGGACCCAGTCCATCGGGGAGACGCTCTTTATGAGGTGTCCAGTCACCTTGTGCCTGTTCCCAACCATCATCGAGGACAAATATATCTACGCCAAGCTGGGCAGCATATTCAATCTCCTCAAAAATGCGTTCGTAAGTTAAAATGCCCCGAAGAGGTCTCGATCTATCCTCCCGTTGCATTCCCCATGTATTATAGTAGAATTCCGGCTTTCTGGAAACCGGATTTTCACAGATCTGATTAAAAAGGTAATTTCTGATGATTTCTTTTCCCTCATCAAGATCCTTACCGTCATAATAAGCAGTGGCTGTCCAAACTGTTTCATAGGAATGCTCTGCATCTATTACTTCACCCTCCAGATAGCCCCCCCGCAAAGCATCAACAGAGATGCTTGTAAGATCTTCTTTTCTTTCTGTGGTTATTCCAAGAAATTTGAAATCTTCATCATTCAATGGGAAATTGAATACACCCCTTGTTCCCTGCATGGCATCATTGATGAGATTCCCTGCACCGGTTTTCTCCTTTTTAAGCATTCCATTGACATCATCCTGGGAAGCATGCTCATAGGCTGTGATCCAGCTAAGGGAATTCGAGGTTAATATATGAATTGGACCTTTGTAAACAGCCTCCCCGGATTTAGCAGGAAAGGTTTGAATATCCGGGAAATACATGTGGTTGCGGGATTTCTTCTCCCAGCTGGCTATCCTGATCTCAATGGATTCAATATCATCATCAGATGCTGAATGTATGGCATACTGAGGGAACCTGAAATGTAATCTCCCCTGGTTTTTGTTCAGCCTGAATGTTTCGTCAGAAGTATTCAGGATGAGCTTTTCCCTCACCAGGGAAGATCCGGGAAACACTTGCTGAATAATGTTAATGTTCAGGCCTTTAACATGTTTGCTGACACCCTCAAATTCCAGGGCATATGCAGTGCCTCCATTGTTCATCTGCCGCTCTTTCATGTCCCTGAAGACCCAAAGTTTATCATTCGATGTGGTTATTTCCCCGTTGATGATAAATTCAAAGTATGGAGCACCTGATTGATTGAGAATCTTTCCATCCTTTTTACTGTAATATTCAGGCTGTATGACTCCAGGATTTTTCCGATCACAGTTGAAGGATTTTATGAATTCACTGTTTTCAATCTGAATTCCTTTTCTTTCTGAATGACCTGTACAGGATAAAAATAGGATAAGAATGACACTGAATGAAATGGAATGGACTTTTTTCATATACAGAAAGATTAATATAACAACCAAAAATACTGAAATAGGGTATATCGATGTTACTCATTCTCTAACTTTCTTGACTTTAGTATCTAATTGGCATAACTTTATGTAAATTAACCTACTCGCTTTATCTTAATGCCTGGAAAAGCTGATAAATCCACCAACTTCTGGCAGGAACTCAAACGCAGGAATGTCATCCACGTGATGACTGTATATATAGCAGCAGCTTTCGGCTTCCTGGAATTGATTGACATCATTTCGGGTCCCTTGAATTTACCAGGTTGGACTATTTCAGCTGTTATGGTCGCCGCAGTAACTGGATTTCCTATCGCATTTCTGCTTGCTTGGTTCTTTCCAAAATCCCCTGACAGCAAACCATGGGAAGAATTTAAGCAGAGGGATGGGCAGGAGCCGGATAAAACAGAGACTATAATTCATTCTGATGATCTGTTGCCTGACCTGGTTGATCATCCGGATGAAATATCGAAAGGTAAACCTGGAAAAGGTAAAGTACAGTTCGTAAGTATGAGTTCATTGATAGTAATCGCTGCCGCTGCAGTACTTTTCCTGTTCTACAGTGGGAAATCCGTGCCATTTAAGGAACGGGACTGGATAGTAATCACCGATTTTGAGAATCATACTGGTGAAGAGATTTTTGACAAATCGCTGAATACCGCCTTCGCACTGAGTATAAATCAATCACGACATATCAATGTGATTCCAAGACAGAGAATGTTCGAGATTTTAAAGCGTATGAAAACTGAAGACCTGGCACATATAGACGAGGAAACAGGCAGGGAGATTGCCATACGTGAGGGTGTGGAAGTTTGCATTGTTCCAGAAATCAGCAGGGTGGGATCCCAGTATATCTTTACTGTCACGATCCTTAAAGCTAAAACAGGGGATATTTTAAGATCGGAAGTACTCTATGTGAAAGGCCAGGATGAGATTATTGAGAAACTGGATCACTTAACCAAAAAAATAAGACGCAACCTTGGTGAATCGAGATACAAAATATCCGGACAAAATAAACCTTTATATGAAGTAACAACATCATCCCTGGATGCGCTCAAACAATTTTCAATTGGTCGTGAGAATCACCTCAATTTGGAATTTGAAAAAGCTGTCGTCCATTATAGGAATGCCATACGCATTGATTCAAATTTTACCTCAGCGAAAGCTTCCCTGGGTAATTTGCTCTTCGAGAAATTTGATCGCGAGAAAGGTCGTGAATGGTTAGACGAGGCTATTATATCCATTGATGATCTTGCAGATTATGAAAAATACAGTATCCTTTCCTTTTATGCAGTAAATATTGAAAACAACCTGGATAAGGGTATAGAATTAACAAAAACGATCATTGAATTGTACCCTGATGATCCAATAGCGTATAATAACCTGGGATGGTATTATCAGAATCAGCGAGAGTATGGAAAAGCTGTCGAAGAATATAAGGCTGCCCTTCGGATTGATCCATATTTGATGCTTACCTATGGCGGACTTATTTGGATATATCTGGATTATCTCGGACAAATAGATTCTGCCATGGCCTGGTCTGAAAAAATGATACAGGCCGGACCAGAAAATCCATGGGGTTACTTTTATTTTGGTTCTGCATATTTATGTGTCGATAGTCTTGAAAAAGCAGCAAATAAATACGCCAAAGCCATTGATCTGGATCCTAATATGCTTTTAGCTCAATACAATTTGGCTCATGTTTACCGGCTCCAGGGAGAGCATGGTAAAGCCATTGAAGTATTGGAAGGTATATTGCACATTAATCCAGCGGAAATGAATGCTCATTATCATATCGGAATAAATCTCAATCTAATGGGAAACAGTGATAATGCACAGATTCATTTTAATATTTATAAAACAAATGCTGAAAAATGGATAAATGCATTTCCTGAAGCCCCATTATCATATATCACAAATGGATTAGTCCTCGCTCATTTAGGCGAATTGGATTCTGCCTGGGAAGTTGGGAAAAAAGGAATGGATCTTGATTCGACTATCCATTTTCACATTGCAGAATTGCTGGCTGTTCTAGACAGGAAAAACGAAGCCCTTGACCATTTTGAAAAGGCACTTGAAAATGGCTATCGCAACCTGACATGGATAAAACTCAGTCCCGATATACATCTACTTCACAAGGAAGTCCGATACCAGGAGCTGATCAATAAGTATTTTAATTGATCCTATTTGACTGATATTGAATTAGATATTAACTTTACTTATACCCAACCCCTAAACCGTGAACCATGTCCGGCAAACCCTCCAAGCTTTCCCAATTCTGGCAGGAATTGAAAAGGCG
This sequence comes from uncultured Hyphomicrobiaceae bacterium, assembly GCA_964407125.1. GTDB lineage: Bacteria > Pseudomonadota > Alphaproteobacteria > Rhizobiales > Rhodomicrobiaceae > JAHQVI01. The sequence goes on from CAYOUP010000181.1 coordinate 5,748, forward strand.
TAAAGTCATATATGTGATCACGGTATATGCCTCTGCCGCATTTGTGATCATTGAACTTGCCAATAATGTGGTGGAGCCCCTGAACCTACCGGAACGTATTCCTACTTTTGTGATTGTTTTTCTCATAATAGGATTCCCGGTAGCCATCATTTTATCATGGATATTTGACCTGACCTCAACAGGGATTGAGAAGACCAAGCCCTTCGCCGAAAGTCAGGAAGGGGAAAAACAGGTCACCCCAAATGGATGGAAGATTGCCACCATAATAAGTTTCATAGTGATCATTGGATTGATCATCTTCAATATTGCGAGTGGAGGGAAGCAGCTTCGCGCTGGAGACATTCAATCACTGGTAGTACTTCCTTTTGATAATTTTACTGGAGATGAAGAGCTGGAATATTTTGTATCGGGAATGCATTCCTCGCTGATCGGGGATATGGGAAAGATCGGCGGATTAAGGGTCATCTCTAAAACCTCATCCAATACTTATAAAAATGCCGACCTGTCTGTACCTGAAATCGCCTCCGAGCTGGATGTTGATGCAGTGGTGGAAGCCCAGGTAATGTGCCTGGGAGACAGCATATGTCTTCAGGTGAAGGTCGTGAGCGTATATCCGGAGGAAAAACAACTCTGGGTAGCGGATTACAAGGAGGAAAAAAGCCAGATACTGAATCTTTATAACCGTGTGACAAAGCAAATTGCGGATGAGGTGATGATCGAGTTAACTCCAAATGAGGTTCGCTTACTGGGGGATGCCAGAACCGTTAATACCGAGGCCTATGATGCCTACCTGAAAGGTCATCAATACTGGGATGATCTTAGTGCTGAATCATTGAACAAAGCTCGTGAATATCTGACTTTTGCCATTGAAAAAGATCCTGATTGGGCACCTCTTTATGCCGGGTTGGCAAAAGTTATAGGAGGCCAGATGCAAATGGGTTTTGTCCTACCGGATATTGCCATTCCATTGATATTCGAAAATCTAAACAAAGCCTTTGAACTCGATCCGGATTTCGCTGATTCCCATTTTACCAACGCTGTGATAGGTGTTTGGGTGGAATGGAACTGGGATAAGGGTGAAAAGGAATTTTTAAAAGCCCTGGCCATCAACCCCAACGATGTAATGTCCCGAATTTATTATGCACATCTTTTAATGACCCTTCAAAGGCCTGATGAGGCACTAATGCAAGGTCAATTAGCAGTGGATCTGGATCCATTAAATCCCCTGATCCTGGCATTATATGCACCAGTTCTATTCACTGCTGGAGATTGGGAATCTGCCCTCACATACTTGGAAAAAGCACTGCAGATTGATCCTGAAAACTGGTTTGCATATAACTTTTATGATATTGTTGCCTACAACTGTGAAGAATATGACAAAGCCATTAAAGGTTTGAAATTTTATCTACCCCTTGAAGATGATGTAATGAGAGATATTGAGAGGATTTTTAAGGAACAGGGAATCGAACCAGCATATGTGGAGGTATTGCGCCAGATGGAAATATGGCTTCAAAACAACTATATTTCCCCATTTGATATGGCAGCAAGATATAATATGGTGAATCAGAATGATAAAGCCCTGGAGTGGATTGAAAAGGGAGTTGAAATGCATGATCCGAATATGCCTTACATAACAACAGGATTTTTTAACACTGATCCATTGCTTGACAA
>CAYOUP010000182.1:0-4339 GCA_964407125.1 uncultured Hyphomicrobiaceae bacterium
CTCAGCTTGCAATATGTATCGTTGCTGGAAGACGCGTGCGCCGGGTCTTGTTCTCACGCGCCGCGCCGATCAGTTTACGTGATGCGGCATAGGCGAGCAAACCCGCCGTCGCACCCAGAGGCAGAGAACCAAGCAACATCGGTTTGAATATCGGCCAGATGCTTGCAACAGCATCCACGAACGCATTCGGCGAGAAGGTGATCAGGCTGTTCCAGATGGCGGCGGCGTTTTTCTGAAAGCCCTTGAGCTGTCCGGACGAGGTGCCGAGCAGCAGATTGCCGACATGATAGGTGGAAAACCAGATCATCGGATAGGTCAGCGGATTGCCGACAAAGGACGCCAGAAATGACGCCACTATACTGCCGCGTAGCAGGATGCAAAGTATTGCCGCCAGAAGGAGCTGAAAGCCGATGAATGGCGTGAAGACTGCGAAAACGCCGATAGCGACACCGACCGCGATCCGATGTGGGGTCGATGGCAGGCGCTTGAGCCTGAGATAGTTATAACGCGCTGATCTGCTCCAGCCCCGCCGTGGCCATAAAGCGAGCCGGAGCCGCTTTACAATCCCCGGAGATGTGCAACTTTTGAACAACATGTCATTTCCTTAAACTCGGCCCTTTTACTGGCGGCAACCGCATGACGCATAAGGGCGAGCCAGGCAAGATTGGTTTTTTGCAGTGCACTTATGCCAGAAGATACAACTATACGCCGCAAAAATCTTTCTACCAATCGTACTGTTACTACTCACACACAACCGGTGAATATGATCCCGGAATGCGCTGGAAACACGGCGCGTTACGACAAATTGATCAAGAATATTCTCAATGTGAGATGAATGAATCCTGCCGATGCGACCAATTGAGCCAGAGTAGACGCGGAAAGTTGGTAAAAGCTGAATAATTTTCCGGTTTATGGCAGGCGCTGTTTTAAGATTTATTGAGCGACCGGCTGCCGGGTTTGACTGCCGGAATTGCCGCCAGATCGGGCGGAAGTGAGTCCGGCGGATAATTTTTAATATTCAAAGTCAGCAGGGTGGTCAGGGGAACACCCAGATCTGCCGTACCGTCTGAGCGGTCCACAAGGCAGGCCGCTGCAACCGTCTCACCGCCTTCCGCCGCGATTGCTGCGATGCACTCGCGGGAGGACAATCCGGTCGTCACAACGTCTTCCATCATCAGGACGCGCGCGCCCGGTTCGATGTCGAATCCCCGCCGGAGCTGGAATTCCCCTTCGACCCGTTCGAAGAACACCGAGGGTACGCCAAGCTGGCGGCCCATTTCATAGCCGACCACGACGCCGCCCATTGCAGGGGACGCGACAAGATCGAATGGCCCCATACCGTTCTTGCATAATTTGTCCGTCAGTGCGGCGCACAGGCCGCCGCCGCGTTCTGCGTCCATCATGACGCGTGCGCATTGAAGATAGGTATCGCTGTGGAGCCCCGAACTCAGAATGAAATGCCCTTTGAGCAGGGCGCGGGCGGCGCGGAATTCTTCGAGGATTTCTTCGTCTGTCATGACGCTCTTTTATCGCGCGTTTGCAGCAAGGCAAACAGAATTTCGGACGTTTTTGCAGAGTTATGCGATGACGCGCTCGGCCGAACTGACAGCGGAAAGCCCCTTCAGGCTAGCCAGGATGTCCTTGAGATGCTTCAAATCCAGCACTTCGAGGCTGATCAGCATGCGCGTATAATCCTCGCGGCGGCCGACCATCTTCAACGTGTCGATATTGCCGTCGTGCTCCCCGATAATCGCAGCGATGCGCGCCAGCGTGCCTGGCTCGTTCATGGCCGTGACGCGGATTTGTGCGGGAAAACGCTCTTTAGAGGCTTCGTCAATGTCCCATGTCACGTCGATCCAGCGGTCACTATGTTCGAAGTGATCCTTCAGCAGGGGAGAGTGGATCGGATAGATCGTGATTCCCTCGCCCGGCACGAGGATGCCGACAATGCGTTCGCCGGGCACTGCACCGCCGGGAGCGAACTTGATCGCAAGGTTGTCGCCGGAGACACCGCGGATCGGCACACCGACACCGTTCACGCCGTTCATTTCGTGTTCGTCGGGCGTTTTGCCCGGCCACCGGAATCGCAGATTGGTGACGCGGCGCAGACTGAACCATCCTTCATCCGACCGCTTGATCGCCTTGCGCTTATGCGGCTCAGCCGGTGCCTTTTCCCGGGGGTAGACGGCGGCATAGACCTCGGAGGCCGGCAGTTCGCCGCGCCCGACCTGGGCAAGCGTATCCTCCAGAGTGCGCTGTGAAAGCCGCCCAAGTGCCATCGTCACGGCGTCGTCCGAATAGACCTTGTCGTTTTTCGTGAATGTCGATTGCAGAATGTCGCGGCCGAGATTGCAATATTGCTTCTGGATCACTTCCCGCGATGCACGCCGGATCGCAGAGCGCGCCTTACCAGTCACCGCGATTTTTTCCCATGCGGGCGGCGGTGTCTGAGCCTCTGCGGTAATGATGAAAATCTCGTCGCCGTTCTTCAGCTCCGTCGTCAGAGGCATGTGGCGGCCATTGATTTTCACGCCAACACAGCTATTGCCGATATTGGTGTGAACCGCATAGGCGAAATCTATGGGCGTTGCACCACGCGGCATGGCGATCAGGCTGCCCTTGGGCGTAAAACAGAACACCTGATCATGAAACAGTTCCAGCTTGGTGTGTTCCAGAAACTCTTCCGGATTATCGCCTTCCAGCAGATTGGCGACCAGCTTGCGAAGCCACTGATAGGGGGCGAGCCCTTCAGTATCAATGGAATTAGAGCCATGGATCAGCCCATCTTTGTAGAATGCGTGCGCCGCCACACCGAAATTGGCGATCTCGTCCATTTTCATTGTGCGAATTTGCAGCTCGACACGCTGATGGCCCGGACCGACCACCGTCGTATGGATCGACTGATAGTCGTTAAATTTGGGCGTCGATATATAGTCCTTGAAACGGCCTGGTACGGTTGGCCAGGTCGTGTGGACAGCCCCGAGTACGCGGTAACAGTCCGCCACATTTTCGACAATTACCCTGAAGCCGTAAATGTCGGAGAGCTGTTCGAGCGAAACCTGCTTGTTGTCCATCTTGCGCCAGATGGAATAGGGTTTTTTCTCGCGGTTTCGCACCAGGCCTTCAATGCCGAATTCGCTCAGTTTGGATTTCAGTTCGCCTTCGATGACCTCGATAATGTTCCTGTTGCGCTGGCGTAGCGTGGCGAGCTTGTTGGTGAGCGTTTCATAGGCTTCAGGATTCAGCCAGCGGAATGCGAGTTCCTCAAGCTCGTCCTTCATGTCCTGTATGCCCATGCGTCCGGCGAGAGGCGCATAGATATCCAGTGTCTCTTGCGCAATCCTGAGGCGCTTGTCGGGCCGCATCGCGTCCAGCGTCCGCATATTGTGGAGCCGGTCGGCGAGTTTTACGAGAAGGACGCGGATGTCGGACGAGATGGCGACGAGGAGCTTGCGGAAATTCTCGGCCTGTTCGGCGCGCTTGCTGACGAGATTGAGCTTGTCGAGCTTGGTAAGTCCATCGACAAGTTTGCCGATTTCCTCACCGAACATATCGATGATCTCGGCCTTGGTGGCCTCGGTGTCTTCTATGACGTCATGCAGAAGCGCTGTCGCAATCGTCGCGTCGTCGAGCTTGTAATCGGACAGAATGGAGGCGACTTCGAGCGGATGGGTGATGTAGGCTTCGCCGGATGCGCGGGTCTGATTGTGATGGGCCTTCATCGCATAGACATAGGCCCTGTTCAGCAATGCCTCATCGGCATCCGCATTGTAACCCTGGATTTTCTCAACAAGCTCGTATTGCCGCACCATGCGGGAGCCTCACCCGCCAGACGTCCTGATGACTACCGCATCCTTGAATTCTGGTGCTGATCGGTTGGAATGCTGCGCTCCATTCCCCGAAGCAGTTCCTCTTCAGTCATGCGGTCAATCACCACGTCGGAAGACTTGTCGTCACGGCCGAAATAGGTGCGTTCCGGCGAACTCGACAGGAGCGGCACCGCATCGGGCTCCGGCTCGTCAACTTCGACATAACGCTGCATCGAATGAATCAGGTCTTCCTTGATGTCTTCAGGCTCGATGATCTTTTCCGCGATTTCGCGCAGCGATACGACCGGGTTCTTGTCGTTTTCACGCTCGACAGCAATCGGCGCACCGGCGGAAATCGAGCGCGCGCGATGTGCTGCCAGAAGCACAAGTTCGAAACGATTTGGGATTTTATCGACGCAATCTTCAACGGTGACGCGTGCCATGGACCATCCTGACGATTAGTGGAAAATATTTGCCCTAATAAGTAGCGACTTTTTCGTGACCTTGCAAGGTATACGGCGGCTTGTTCG
>CAYOUP010000182.1:4439-7328 GCA_964407125.1 uncultured Hyphomicrobiaceae bacterium
CCCTAATAAGTAGCGACTTTTTCGTGACCTTGCAAGGTATACGGCGGCTTGTTCGTGGGCAGTATCTCAAAATGAATTGCAGCATTATTAATATGATACCCTATTTGCACACAAACGTAATATTCATTCAGATATAGCGATTGGAAGGCGTGTCGTGCTGGTGGCGTTTTGCCGGGGACATAAAGCAGCGGAATTTATCTGCCGTTTGGCGGCGGCAACGCTGCTGTTTGCAGCAAGCAATGCTCATGCCGCCAAGGTCAAGGTCGCCGTTGCAGCGAATTTTATTCAGGCAGCCAGGGAAATCGGCGCCGCTTTTGAGAAAGCGACCAGACACCATGCCATCTTCAGTTTCGGCTCGACAGGACAACTTTACATGCAGATTACGCAGGATGCGCCTTTCGAAGTCTTCCTTGCCGCCGATCGGGCGCGTCCGGAAAAAGCCGTCGATGAAGGTCTTGCCGTCGCTGATAGCCAGTTCACCTATGCAACAGGCAAGATTGCACTCTTCAGCAAAGACAATAATCTCGTCAAAGGTGAGCAGACGCTCAAAGACGCAAGCTTTGCAAGGATCGCCATTGCGAATCCCGTTACGGCTCCCTATGGTGCGGCCGCAGTCGAAGCGATGAAAAAGCTTGGTGTTTACGAGGCGCTGACGCCGAAGATTGTTCAGGGCAACAACATCGCCCAGACCTATCAGTTTGTTGAAACAGGCAACGCCGAGATCGGTTTCGTTGCCTTGTCCCAGATCGCCGGTCATGATGAGGGCTCGCGCTGGATCGTACCGGCGAATACCTATTCAACGATTGCCCAGGATGCGGTTCTCTTGAAAAAGGGGGAGAGGAACGAAGCCGCCATTGCATTCGTCAAGTTCTTGAGAAGCGATGCCGCCAAAGCTGTGAAAGAGAAATATGGCTATGGCGCAGGCAGCGAGCCGTCCAGCTAACCCATGCCCGACTACGCCGAACTCTGGCCGCCGATCCGTCTGACGATCGAACTGGCCTTCATAACGACGATCCTGCTGCTCCTGATTGGAACGCCGCTCGCCTGGTGGCTGGCGCGATCGCGTGCGCGCTGGAAAGATGCGGTGGCGGCATTGGTTGCCCTGCCATTGGTGCTGCCGCCGACCGTGCTGGGATTCTACCTGCTCATCGCATTGGGGCCGAATGGACCCGGCGGCTGGATAGCCAGTCTGTTTGGCGGCCGTTCGTTTGCTTTCACCTTCGAGGGGCTGGTTATCGGTTCGGTTCTTTACTCAATGCCATTTGTCGTGCAGCCGATCCGTAATGCCTTCGATGCGCTAGGCGATCGTCCGCTCGAAGTCGCCGCCACTTTGCGCGCCTCGCCCCGGGACCGCTTCTGGTCGGTCGCATTACCGCTTGCCCGCCCCGGCCTTCTGACCGGCGCAGTGTTGGGCTTTGCCCATACGATAGGTGAATTCGGCGTTGTCCTGATGATTGGCGGCAATATTCCGGGGGAGACCAAAGTTCTTTCGGTGGCCATCTTCGAGTATGTGGAAACACTGCAATGGACAAAGGCGCATATCCTCGCCGGCGGCATGCTTGTATTCTCCTTCGCGGTCATTCTGGCCATGATGTTGATCGAAAAACGGATCGCCGGGCCGGGTGAATGATGCAAAATGGTGATGTCATTCGCGCAGCTTTCCGCGGGCGCACCGGCACATTCTCCCTTGATGTTCAATTCGATGCGCAGATGCGCGGCGTAACGGCTTTGTTCGGCCCTTCCGGATGCGGCAAGACCACAATTCTTCGCTGTCTCGCCGGGCTGCAAAGACTTTCCGGCCATCTCTCAATCGGCGGCGAGATCTGGCAGGACGATGAAACCGGCGTCTTCCGCAAGCCGCATCACCGTTCGATAGGCTATGTCTTTCAGGAGGCGAGCCTGTTCCCGCATCTGTCCGTCCGCAACAACCTGCTTTATGGCGCGCGCCGCGCAGCAAGAAACGGCATGGCGCCAGTCATCCGGGAAGACGAGATCGTGGAGCTGCTCGGACTCGGACATCTTCTGGAGCGTGCGCCGATTGCTTTGTCCGGCGGCGAGAGGCAGCGTGTCGCAGTTGGACGCGCGCTCCTTACCCAGCCGCGTCTTCTCTTGATGGATGAACCCCTCTCGGCACTCGACAGGATGACGAAGGAAGAAATCCTGCCCTATTTCGAGACGCTTCACGCCCATCTTTCCATCCCGATCCTCTACGTCAGTCATGATTTCGGAGAAATCCAGCGGCTTGCCGACAGCCTCGTTCTCATCGAGGCGGGACGTGTGATCGGGGCTGGTCCGCTTCATGTTCTTCAGGCCGACCCGCATCAGCCGCTTCTGCAGACTCCGGAGGCGGCCGTCACCTTGGAAGGATCGATTACCGCTATCGACAAGCAGTTCGAACTGACCCGTTTTGCCATTCCTGGCGGGGCACTGATCCTGCCGGGGATCGCGGGCACGCTCGGGGAGCTTCGGCGCTTGCAGATCAGCGCCGCGGATGTCAGCTTTACCTTATCGCCTCCCACAGACACGACCATTCTCAACTGTCTGCCAGCGCGCATAGTCTCCGTGACCGGTCACGTGAGCGGCGGTTCCCAGGTCAACATTGTTGCTGCGTTGGGTGAGGACGGCGCCGGAGCCCGCATTGTCGCCCGTATTACGAGGAAATCCCAGGAAGCGCTTGGGCTGGTAAAGGGAGCGGCAGTATTTGCGCAGATTAAAAGTGTTGCGCTGATCGCATCGCCTACCGCGTGGCACTCCTTACGGACACTTCTTCGAAACGTATAACCTCCAGTATGTGTCATTCCCGCGCAGGCGGGAATCCAGATACAGATATCGTTTCTTCGCTGGATACCCGCTTCCGCGGGTATGACAAAGGATGTGTTTCGCTGAGGT
>CAYOUP010000183.1:0-4479 GCA_964407125.1 uncultured Hyphomicrobiaceae bacterium
ACTTACGGCGAATTCAGTGTCCGGCCCTCTCCCTTGAGGGGAGAGGGCGGCGCGATAGCGCCGGGTGAGGGTGAAGCCGCAAACAACAAATCCACAAATCCGAAAACCCGACGCGCACGCGCGTTTCGCAAGACCATGACAGAAGCTGAGCGCAAGCTCTGGTCTCTCCTGCGCAACCGCAAGCTCACTGGCTACAAATTCCGCAGGCAGGTTCCGGTCGGTCCTTATGTGGCCGATTTCCTTTGCTTTGAAGCACGACTGATCGTTGAAGCGGATGGCGGACAGCATGCCACGCCCGAACATGACGCCACGCGGGACGAATGGCTTCGCGCTGAAGGCTACAGCGTCATCCGTTTCTGGAACTCCGACATTTTCGACAATCCCGAAGGCGTTCTTTCACGCCTTGCATCCCGTCTCGAAACCCAAAAGGAGATCGCACGATGAGTGAGCGCATGATTGATCATATGTCCCTGAACGTTGCCGATCTGGATGTGATGCAGGCTTTCTACGAGAAGGCGCTCGCCCCGCTTGACGTCAAGGTCATGATGCGTTTCGGCAAGGAAATCACCGGCAGCGCGGATGTTGTCGGCTTCGGGGCCGAGAAACCGTTCTTCTGGCTGGCGGGCACGAGGAAAACCGAGCCGGCCCAGCACATCGCCTTCCGCGCAACGACCCGCGCGGAGGTGGACGCCTTCCACAAGGCCGCACTGGAAGCCGGTGGCAAGGACAACGGTCCGCCCGGTATTCGGCCTCATTATCACGATAATTATTACGGTGCCTTCGTCATCGATCCCGAGGGCCACAATGTCGAAGCGGTCTGCCACAAGCCAGGGTAATTCAATGACGGACGATCACGAATATACCGGCGGTTGCCAGTGTGGCGCCATTCGTTACCGCATAACCGGCGAACTGCACGATCCGCATCTCTGCCACTGCCGGATGTGTCAGAAAGCCTTCGGCTCGTTCTTCGCGCCCTTCGTCGGTGCCAAGCGCGACGACATCGAATGGACACGGGGCACACCCGCGCTTTACCGGAGTTCGACACTCGCGGAACGCGGTTTTTGCCCGGCCTGCGGTACGCCGCTGACGATCCGCGATCTGGAATCCGAAAAAATCGGCGTCTCGATCGGCAGTCTTGACGAACCGGAGCGTGTGAAACCGGAGCGGCAATGTGGGATCGAGGCGCGCATGCCCTGGTTTGCAGAGCTGGCTGATCTGCCCGGCTCACGCACTGAGGACGACATGCCTGCCGGGGTTTTGGCGCAACTGCAATCGAAACAGCACCCAGACCACGACTAAAAAAGACAAGCCAGCGAAATCGTCAGGACAGGGAGATAGCGCGATGACTGACAGTTCCCCCCCCACCGGTGGCTGCCAATGCGGGGCGGTGCGTTATAAGCTCACCGGCGAGTTGCACGATCCGCATCTCTGCCACTGCCGGATGTGCCAGAAAGCCTTCGGCTCGTTCTTCGCGCCACTCGTTGGTGTCAAGCTGGACGACATAGAATGGACGAAGGGCGCGCCCGCAACCTATCGAAGCTCGACTTTGGCCGAGCGCGGCTTCTGCTCTCACTGCGGCACGCCACTAACCTTCCGCTATGTCGGTATTGATCGTGGTGGAATGGCCGTCTCGATCGGCAGTCTCGATGAACCGGCTCGAGTGAAACCCGTAAATCAGTATGGCATGGAAGCACGCATGCCTTGGTTTGCAGAGATGGCTGATCTGCCCGGCTCGCGTACTGAGGACGACATGCCTGCCGACATATTGGCGAATATCAAATCCAACCAGCATCCGGATCACGATTGATAATTACAGATGACGGGAAGCGCGAAGGACAAGTTATGAGTAAAGAGCGGCTTTATCTTTTCGACACGACCCTGCGCGACGGGGCGCAGGCGCAGGGCGTCACCTTCTCGCTCGAAGACAAGCTGCTGATTGCGCGCACGCTCGACAAGCTTGGCGTGGACTATATCGAGGGCGGTTATCCCGGTGCGAACCCGACCGACACGGCGATGTTCAGTCAGAAGCGCGATCTGAAGAATGCGAAGATGACCGCCTTCGGCATGACGAAACGCGCCGGGCGCTCAGTCTCGAACGATCCGGGTTTTGCCGAGATCATCAATGCCAGCGCCGACGCGATCTGCTTCGTCGCCAAGAGCTGGGACTTCCATGTCGATGTCGCGCTTGGCATCTCGAACGAGGAAAATCTGGACTCGATCACCGAATCCGTCCGCTCGGCGATTGAGGCAGGCCGCGAGGCGCTGGTCGATTGTGAACATTTCTTCGATGGCTACAAGGCCAATCGCGACTATGCGCTGGCCTGCGCAAAGACCGCTTACGACGCAGGTGCGCGCTGGGTCGTCCTTTGCGACACGAATGGCGGGACACTGCCGCACGAAATCAGCCGGATCATCGAGGATGTAATGGCCCATGTGCCGGGCGGTAATCTCGGCATCCATACGCATAACGATACGGAAAATGCCATCGCCAATACGCTGGCGGCGATCCGCGTGGGGGTCCGGCAGGTGCAGGGCACGCTGAACGGCATCGGCGAGCGCTGCGGCAACGCCAATCTGACCTCGCTGATCCCGACGCTGATGCTGAAGGCCGATTATGCCGAGCGCTTCGAGACGGGCATCAGCGAGGAGCAGCTCAAGCTGCTGACGCACACATCGCGGCTGATCGATGAGCTGTTGAACAGGCCGCCAAACCGCGCTGCGCCTTATGTCGGAGAATCGGCCTTCGCGCATAAGGGCGGCATCCACGTCTCCGCGGTTCAGAAAAATCCGTCCACCTACGAACACGTACCGCCGGAAGCGGTCGGCAACAGCCGCCGCCTGCTTGTCTCCAACCAGGCCGGGCGCTCCAACATCCTTGCCGAGCTGGCCCGTATCGGCATCGAGGTCAAGCCGAACGACCCACATATCGGCCAGCTTCTGGAAGAAGTGAAACGCCGCGAGGCGGTCGGCTATGCGTTCGAAGCCGCAGACGCCTCCTTCGAACTGCTCGCCCGCCGCGCACTCAGCAATGTGCCCGAATTCTTCCGTGTCGAGAGCTTTCGTGTCATGGTCGAGCGGCGGCACAACGCGCTCGGACAGCTCGTCACGGTTTCAGAGGCGACGGTGAAGGTTAATGTCGCGGGCGAGACAGTGATGAATGTCGGAGAAGGCAACGGCCCGGTCAATGCGCTCGATCAGGCGCTCCGGCGTGATCTCGGCAAGTATCAGGATTATATCGGCAATATCGAGCTTGTGGATTATAAAGTCCGCATACTGACGGGTGGCACCGATGCCGTAACCCGCGTGCTGATCGAGACGCATGACAAGGATACCGGCGAGCGCTGGTTTACCGTCGGCGTTTCCCCGAATATTGTCGATGCCTCCTTCGAGGCGCTGCTGGATTCGATCACCTACAAATTGCTGCGTAACAACGCCCCGGCACCGGAAACATTGGCGGAATAGGGAATACTAAACCAATTAGTTGACATTGTTCCCGGCTGGCATTAATCAACTGATAAGTTCAATGTCAGTCGATGATATCTCTTCTGTCATGAGGCACCATCGAACCGGCATCGGAACGGCATGCTTTGAGCAGACAGAAACAGGAGACATCAATGCCGAGATTCATCTTCGCCTATCATGGTGGCAAGAAGCCGGAAACACCGGAAGCGGGTGAGGCCCTTATGGCGAAATGGCGGAACTGGATTGCCGATACCGGCCCGGCATTGGTTGAGCCCGGCAACCCGGTCGGCAAGTCGAAAACTGTAAGCCTCAAGGGCGTTGCGGATGATGGCGGGGCAAATCCGCTGTCCGGCTACTCGATCGTGGACGTCAAGGACATGGACGCCGCGATCAAGATCGCAAAGGGCTGCCCGCATCTCGACGGCGGCACGATCGAAATCGCCGAAATCATCAATATGTAGCAACGTCGGCTGACTGTCGTGCGAGGCGCCGGGACGATCATTAGCAACATGTGATCCTCCGGCCCGCGAACCGCATATGAGGACGCACCGGCGGCGAATTGCGCATATCAAGACCCTGAAAACAATGCTAAGCAATCACGGTTGCGCCACTGCGGTAACAAATGCAGGAAAACAACGTGTTTCGCCTCTGGCTTTTCATCTCGGGGATCGTCGGGCTCGCCGCAGTTGCGGCGGGGGCATGGGGCGCGCATGCGCTGAATGGCCTTGCGGATTATCCCCGCCTTGCCTCGATTTTCGAGACAGCCCTGCGGTTTCATCTGGTGCATTCCGTCGCGCTTTTCGGTACGGCCATACTTTTCGCAGCAACGGATGGACGGCGCAATGTCTGGGGCGCGGTCATGCTCAATCTCGCTGCGCTGGCGTTCCTGCTTGGCATCGTGCTGTTTTCCGGCGGCATCTATTATCAGGTACTCAATATTCAGGAGACCGGCCTGAAAGTGGTGCCTGCGGGAGGAATATCCTTCATGGTCGGCTGGATCGCCGTTGCCCTGTCCGC
>CAYOUP010000183.1:4579-7295 GCA_964407125.1 uncultured Hyphomicrobiaceae bacterium
ATGACGCAATGATTGCGCCTGCGCGCATCGGGCGGGTATAAACCTGCCTGACACTCAGGTTTGAGGTATCGTTTTGTCCGAACGTTTCGAAGCAAGAAATGTCTTGCTCCTTGCGACCGCGCAGGCCGTCGGCCTCGCCGGACCGCCAATCATCATCACGCTTGGCGGTGTTATCGGGCAACTCCTCTCCCCTGATCCCACGCTGGTAACGCTGCCGGTCAGCCTGCATCATCTCGGTCTCGCGCTCGGTACCATTTTCGCTGCTTTCATCATCAAGCAGGCGGGCCGACGGAGCGCCTATCTGCTCGGTACGTCCATCGGATTCGCCTCCGGACTCGTCGCCACATATGGCCTTGTCAGCGCATCTTTCCTGATCTTCTGCCTGGGAACGTTTATTGCGGGGTCATATGGTTCCTTCGTCCAGAGTTACCGCTTTGCAGCCGCGGACTCCGTCGCGCCTGATCACCGGCCCAAGGCGATCTCATGGGTCATGATCGGCGGGCTTTGCGCCGCAATTATCGGGCCGCAGCTAACGATCTGGCCACGTGACGCCTATCCGGGCGTTCCGTTCGCAGGTAGCTTCGTTGCCATATCCATACTGGCGCTGATCGCCATGCCCGTGCTCGCCTCGCTGCGCATCAAGGAGCGCGTCGAAGAGCAAACAGTCACCGGGACCGGCCGTCCGCTTGCCGAGATCGTTCTGACACCGAGGTTCCTTCTGGCGGCAGGAACCGGCGTCGTCGTCTACGGCATGATGTCCTTCGTCATGACCGCCTCGCCGATCGCAATGGTCGGCTGCGGCCATTCGGTCGGCGAGGCATCGCTCGGCATTCAATGGCACGTGCTGGCGATGTTCATTCCCAGCTTCTTCACCGGCCATCTCATCAGCCGTTTCGGCAAGGAATGGATCGGCGCATGCGGTCTCATCTTTATTGCCATATCGGCGACCATTGCGCTGATGGGATTGGAGATCGCAAATTTCTGGCTTGCCCTTGTATTTCTCGGCGTCGGCTGGAATTTCGGCTTTATCGGCGCAACCGCCATGCTGGCCGAGTGCTATGAGCCTGAGGAACGCGCCAAGGTTCAGGGACTGAATGATTTCCTGATCTTCGGAACGGTTGCAGCCGCGTCGTTCTTCTCCGGTTCGCTGCTGAACTCGGCAGGATGGGATGTGATCAACTGGCTGGTCTTCCCCGCGATTGCAATTGTGCTGCTACCGCTTCTGATCCGCGCCGTAACTTTGCAGGCGGCGGGACCAGAATCTACGGCTGGAAACGCCAGCATGTAAGAGCTGCAAGCCAGCCTGGATTAGCTGCTCAATCTGACGACCAGCCAATGATCGTCAGATCAACATTGCAAATTACGCCTGTTTCCCCTGCGGCTGCCGCAGCTCTTTCTTCGACAGCTTGCCGATCAGCGTTTTTGGCAACTCGTCACGGAACTCGATCTTGGCAGGCATCTCGATCTTGGAAATTTTCGGTTGCAGGAAATCCATGATGTCCTGTTCCGTCGCCAACACGCCCTGCCTGAGCTTGACGAACGCTTTCGGCGCTTCGCCGCGATAATTATCCGGAATGCCGACGACGGTGACTTCCTCAACAGCGGGATGCTGATAGATCGCTTCCTCGATGACACGGGGATAGACGTTGAAACCGGAGCAGATGATCAGATCCTTGAGCCGGTCGACAATATAGGTGTAGCCATCCACATCCATATAGCCGACATCGCCAGTGCGCAGGAACTCGCCGGCCATCGTATCCGCCGTCTCCTTCGGCTGACGCCAGTACCCCTTCATGACCTGTGGCCCGGCTATGCAGATTTCACCTCTCTCGCCAAGCGGCATTTCCTGTGCGGGATCTTCGAGCGAGCGGACAGAGATGATCGTGCCCGGAAGCGGCAGGCCGATCGAGCCCTCGCGCGGCTCCTGCGCGGGCGGATTGCATGTCGCGACGGGCGAACTCTCCGATAGCCCGTACCCCTCGACGAGCACGCTGCCGGAAATGCGCTCGAAACCCTGCTTGACCTCAATTGGCAATGCAGCGCCGCCCGATATGCAGAATTTCAGCGAGGACATATCGCCCGGTTTCACGTTTTTCGAATTCAGGAAAGCATTAAAGAGCGTCGGAACGCCCGGAAGCAGCGTCGGGCGTGTCTTGCGGATAAGTTTCAGCGCAGTATCGAGCTCGAAGCGTGGCATGAGGATCATCGCTGCCGCTTTCGAAATCGCCAGGTTCATGACCACGGTCATGGCGAAGACGTGGAACAGCGGCAGTATGCCGAGTATCCGCTCCTCGCCATCGGCAAGGCGCGTCGATGCCCAGTAATCGACCTGTTCGGCATTGATCGACAGATTGGCGTGCGTGAGCATCGCACCCTTGGGGATGCCGGTCGTGCCGCCGGTATATTGCAGCACGGCAACGTCGTTCTCCACGTCGAATTCGACCGGATCGGGGCGACCGGGGTTGTCGATCAGCGCGTCATAGGAAATCAGCCGTGAAATCTGTGCGGATGACTTCCAGTTGGAGACATCTTTCGACTTGAACAGCTTGAACATGACCGACTTGGCCGTCGGCAGAAGCGGCGCGAACGGACAGACGATCACCGTACCGACCGAACCGTTGGCAAGCATCTCTTCGGCCTTCGGGAACATCACTGCAAGATCATGCGTGACGATCATACTCAACTCGGCATCGCGCGCCTGGTTCGACAGCTCCTC
>CAYOUP010000184.1:0-7261 GCA_964407125.1 uncultured Hyphomicrobiaceae bacterium
TGGGGCATCCGCTCCGAACTCCGCAGGAAGTTCTGACCGATCGTGTTTAACGGTACCGGCTTGGGACGGGGAGCTTCGAGCAAGCTCCCCTTCCGGCTTCAGCATTCTCTCGTCGCGCGGGCTGTTAGAGCCGGGGGCCGTTGATCTATACGATGTCAGCGTCTGTACGGATGCGTATGCACAATGGCGCGAACGACAATTTCCGGGGGGACACCGATCCCCGGTTTCACCGGCAGCATTAGGCGACGACACGACTGCCGCCACCTCGCACGCAAACGCGCGGTCTTACCGCTCCTCATCGGTGGGTTTTCGCCCACTCCATGAATTCATTGAACAGCTTTTCACGTTCATCGGACGTTATCTCTGCCACCGTATTTCTGTCCGCCAGAAATTTCTCGAATCTGGCCTGCGTTGTTGGCAGGCTGGCAGTCGTCGTGTCTTCGGCCAACAACGCCTCCGCTACATCGAACCTGTCCCATCCGGGTAGCGTACTCGCGAGATTGACGTGCCGCCATTTGGGGTGGCGCGATGGACTCTGGAATTGGTCGATCTTGCTGAACAAAGCCTCGGTGAATTTCTTGACGCGCCGGTAGCGGTCGGAAGTCTTAGGCCAATTGTAAGCGATGAGCACGGCGCTGACCGCAATGGTCTCAACAGCCTGGCCTTCCGGAATGAGCCCAGGATACTCATTCGAACTGAGCTGATCGGGTAAGTAATCCTCCTGCAACGCCGATGCATAGGGAATAGGCAGTATGTGGAAACCATCTTCGCGCCGAATGCTCTGGATCGACGATACAGGCTTGCCCGCGACCAGAACAGTAGCGGCGATATCGCCTTTCTTCATCTGCACGATTGCGTCGGCTTGATCGAGATTGACCTCAATTATGTCAATACCGAGGTTCTTAAAGACGTCGCGCATTGTAAATGCGGTGCCGCTTCCAACTTCGTCGATGTTAACTTTCTGGCCGCGCAATTGCGAAATCGAGGTGATATCCGAGCGCACGATCAGATGAACCTCTTCGTTAAACAGATTGGCAATATAGACGATTTTGTTTTCTTCGGCGTTGCCCACCTGCTCCTGATTGGTGCGTCGGTAGCTATTGAGGATATTCGATTGAGTAAAGCCGATATCGATACCTTTCAGCGTCCGCACGTCGCGAATGTTCTGAACCCCTCCCAAACCAACAACAGGAACAACGCGCAGATTGTCGCCGTCATTGAGTACCACCGACATGTCATAGGCGATCTGTAAATAGGTCGGAGCGGAACTGGGATTTCCGGATATCATGCCGACCGTGTTTTCGTTGGGCGCCTCCTCTTTGTAGACGCCAACCCCTACGAAATAATCACCAACGCGTTCCACATAGGCCGTCTTGTCGAAGAACTTCGTTCTATCCGCGTTGGCCCAGCGGTAGTCCACCCAACCGCTGCCTTTTGTCTTGGCGACTTCATTAAGCTCGCGCACAAAGTATTTGCCGTTTTGATCCTTGAGATCGATCGTGACCTTTCCAACCAGGTTCACGTTGCTGCCATGTGCGACAAGCAAGCCGGGGACTCTAAGGTCGCTGATGTAGACATAGAGATCGCGATCCAGGAACCTTCCATCTTTGTTATTAACGGCCTTCGAAACCGCTTCGACGCCTTCTTTCTCGATCGCTTTGATCGTAAACTTTGCAAGAGCGACGGCGTCTTCCCGGCTTGCGAATTCAGCTGCGCTCGTCTTCATGGAACATACGGCAAATATCGCCACGGCGATCAGAAATGTGACTTTACGCATTTTATGTCCTCCCACCCGATCTCATCTTTTCTCTGGATGACCGAGCGTCCCTATTCCGAGCCTTCCAAAGACTTTGAAGTCCCCGGCAAATGAAGCGCTGATAATCAGCGAATACACTGTCTCCGGCGTTTCCTTGCAAACATGCATGCCTTCACTTCAATTCCCCACCAGGACTTCGTACCAGGGGGCTTTCAGTTCTTTCCCTCTATATGAAACCAAGCATGCACTATTGGCGTGGCGAATCTTCCCCGGACGCCATTGCGAATCTACTTCCCCTCGGCAAATATACACAATGTCGTCCTGCTTTTCCGCGCCCACGGGTAAAGCATCGAACGGGATCTCTCCATTATAGGCAGACACCCAACTATAGCCTTCGTCCACCAAGACTTCATAGTTTGGGAGCCTTTGCTCGCTTCCATCATAAGAGATGCTGCAATCTGTAGAAGCGCCAGTCAGTGTTCCGGGATAAATACGTTCCCCATACTGAGCCCGGCAGACATATAATGGCTGCCCGTTACTACCTTGTCCTGCGACAAGTGCATTTGGTGGTATTTGCCCGGCCTGGGCCCCCATCCATGCCGCGCGTGCGGGCAAGCTCAAGAGCACCGCAATGACGCAACACGTCAGAAGGCTCCTGATCATTTGTTACCCCCAAACTCGACAAACGCACCTACCGCGTGTGCTGGCAACGGACCATGCTCACGATAGGCAAGCTGCTTGAGATCGGACTTTACGAAAGCCGGTCAGTATGCGTCAATATAATGCATTAAACTTATCATAATGCATCAATAATGTAAGGTATCTAGCCTATGGGAGAGGCTCGTTCGATATATTTCGACGCTTCCTCAAGGGGGCGGCGACCGTGCGAAGGGTTAGAGATCAAGCTCACTAACCCTGCCATCGGGGAATTGCGTGCCACCAGTTCAGCATGAAAACCCGATCCGGGATTTCGCCGTCACTAGAGCAAAAACGGCTGAGATGGAAGTCGCTCCACTCGTGGAGGCGTTTCGGAGTGATCTTCGCTAATGCGCGGCAATGTTACGGTTGCAGCATCAAAGAAATGATTAGTTGCAAACCAGCTGCTATATCAAGCGCATGGAATATACAGATCTTGTAAAAAAAATGATGCCAGGCTCTGCTAAAAATGCTAATAATAATGTGCTAATAAAGCTAATAACAGTAGAAATCGGGCTTGGCGAACACTTTGGCTAAGGCCGATGCTGAATCATATAGGGAGGAAAACCTATGCATTTGAAAGCTTTCAGCGTTGCATGCGCCAGTATCTGTTTTCTGGCGTCACCCGTATTTGCTCAGTCCGGTGCGCTTGACAAAGCGGTCGGCGGCTATTCCTTCGAGGACGCGGCCAAGGAAGCGCCGGGTACCAAGAATTTTCATTCCAATGACGGCGTTCTGACCTTCGCAATCGTTACCCACACAGCGGGTAACGGCTTTTTCGACCCGGTTTATGTGGGGGCAACTGTTGCTGCCAACATGATCGGCGCCAAGGTTCTGCTTCTAGGTTCCGAATCGCCGACCGACGATCCGGCCCGCGAAATCGAGATCCTGAACCAGATCATCAATGATCCGACTCTGGATGGCCTGATCATGACGACGCCGCAGGTCGGCGCTTATGACGACATCGTGGCCGCGGCCTTCGAGAAGGGCATTCCTGTCGCCACAACCAACTCATTCGATCCGGGCATTCGCAACCGCAGCCAGATCAGCCATACCGGTCAGGATGCGTCGGCGGCTGCGATCGCTGGCGAAGCTCTGGTGCAGTGCCTGATGGACCGCGGCATAGAAAGCGGGTCGATCATTCTGCCTAACGACACCGCCATGGGCAATATCGAGGTCAACAACCGCGTCACGTCGGCGTTCGAGGCGATCGTCGCTTCGCTGTCGGCCAATGGCATGATAGATAAATTCCAGGTCGACGCGGGCCCGGAAAATGTTGGTGTCTCGGCCGACATGAACGATCCGGCCAACTCTATCATTTCCCTGATCGAGTCGCGCGGTGACGTGGTCGGCGCCTTTGCCGGCAACAACGTCTTCACGCCGGCATTGGCAAGCGCCGTAGAGCAGACCGGCAACACCGGCAAGATGTGCGCTTATGGCTTCGACCTTGGTCCGGCACAGCAGGATGCCCTCAAGGCGGGCAATCTGACTGGCGCACTGGGTCAGCAGCCGTTCCTGCAGGGATTCTGGCCAGTGATGCAGCTTTATCTGCAGATCGACCGCGGCATCTCCGCTGCCAATCTCGATACACGCGCCCAACTCGTCACCAAGGATAATGTCGAGGCGGTCGGCAAGCGGTTCGAGAACTAGTCCAACCCAACGGACAACAATCCTGAGATGCGGGAGGGGGGTTCCCCTTCCGTATTTTTCTGCCGCGTTATTTTTCGAGGATTTGCTAGTCATGGCCGAAGCGGCGAGTTCGTCAAGATTGCGGCTGCCGATGCAACTGATCGGGACCTGGGAAGCCGGTCTTCTCACCCTGATGGTCGTCCTTTATCTGGGCGGTGCGATCCTCAATCCCAGTTTCTTCGGCACGTCTGACGCATTTTTCGCCCTGTTGCGCGATTCCGCCCGTTTCGGCGTGATGGCGGTGGGCATGACATTCGTCATCGCCAACAAGGATCTCGATCTTTCGGTCGGCTCGACGTTGGGCGTGATCGGGGTTGTCTTTTCCTATTATTTCAATCCGGCTCATTTCGATATGGGCGTCATCCCGGCCATAGTGGCATGCGTCGCGGTCGGTATCATAATCGGCTCGATCAACGGGGTGCTGGTAACGTTTTTGCGCGTGCCGGCCTTTATCGCCACACTGACCATGCTCCTGATCGGCCGGGGCATCGTGCTGGGCCTGACCGGCGGCAAGTCCATCCGCTATGCGGTCAAAGCGCAGGACTATGACTGGTTTTTTCAGCTGGGCGCCAACAATGGCTGGGGGTTTAACAACCAGGTCTTCATCGTTTTGGTCGTCGTTGCCATCGGCGCCTATGTTTTGGCCAAGACACGATGGGGCTATGAAACCCTGGCCACCGGCGGCAACGAACAGGCCGCGATTTATGCCGGGATCCCTACCAACTGGGTGCGTATCCGCGCCTATATCCTGTCCTCCCTGTGCGCGACTCTCGCCGGTCTGATGACCGTCGCGCAGGACAGGGGCATCACCTCACAGGCCGGCGTTCTGACCGAATTGATCGTGATCGCGGCGGTTATTATCGGCGGTGCCTCGATTACGGGGGGGCGCGGCCGCGTCATCGGCAGCTATATCGGCGCCATGCTAACCGCGCTGCTGCACAAGGTGCTGCGTGAGGGCGTACCCATCGTGCGCGAGATCGAAGTTAACGGCCAGATCATACAGGTCAAGGCACAGTCGACGCTGCCGGCTGGTGCCGTTCCGGCCTTTATCGGCACCTTGCTGATCGCGGCGGTGCTGATCGAACCATACGTTATCCGCCGCAAGATCCTGCAGCGCTTTTGGGCGCGGCTGCGCGGCAAGGAGCCGCCGCGCGTGACCGATACGGGCGGGGTCGCCATCGAGGGCGCGCAAACCAGAGGGTCTTCGGTCAGCGACCGGGCGGTGAACGCCAAGGGCATACAAAAGTTCCTCGTCCGGCGCGATGCGCTCGCGATCATTCTGGCTGTGTCCCTGTGGCTGGTGGGACTGTGGCTGCGGCCCGATTACTGGGCTGGCCTGCCGAACACCTTTGCGATCCTGCTCAACTATACCGAACTGGCCCTGTTGACGGTCGGCCTGACCTATGTCATCGCCTGCGGCGATATCGATCTTTCGGTCGGGGCGGTGCTGGCTCTTTCGGGCAGCGTGGCCGCCTATTCGCTCAAAGTTCTCGGGCTCGATCCCGCCTCCGCGATCATGCTGGGGCTGATAGCCGGCACGCTCGCCGGCGCGGTGAACGCGCTGGTCACGGTCGGGTTCGGCCTTCCCGCCTTTATTGCAACCTTGGGCATGTTCTATATCGCGCGCGGCGTCGCCGCCTGGATCGTCGCAGGCCAGCAGCTCACCGGCTGGAACGAAGGCTTCAATCTGGTTGGGCGCAAGGTCGGCGACATTCTCGGCTATTTCAATATTCCGCTGCCGGGAGGGTTCATCGGAGACGTGCTCAGCGTTGTGTCGGTCCAGACCATCTGGATGACGCTGATCGCGACGCTCTTCGGGATCATTCTCGCCTATACCGTATTCGGGCAGCAGGTCTACGCCACGGGCGGCAACCGGCGCGCTGCGGATTATGCCGGGATCAATTCCAACCGGGTGCGCATCTACGCCCTGCTGCTCTCGGGCTTTTGCGCGGCGATGGCCGGCGTGATCAACATCGCCTATTTCCGCAGTTTCAATCCGGTGGCGGGCCAGTTCCGCGAACTGGATGCGATCGCGTCCGTCATTATCGGCGGCGGCTCGATATTTGGCGGCTATGGTACGATCATCGGCTCGCTGGCCGGCGCCGCCGTCATTACGCTGGTGCGCGCGCTCCTGCAGCTCAACATCATCTCCGCAAGCGGAGAATCGATCGCACTGCCGCAGCACTGGGTGAACGTTTTCATCGGCGTCATTCTGATCATGGCCGTACTTTTGGACATCTGGGTGCGCCAGGCCAATCTCTTCGGCCAGCTGCGCCAAAAGCTTTTCCGACGAAAACCGCCGCAAAGGACTGTTGCCCATGTCTGAAACCGACAGGACAAATGTACCGATCATCGAGATGCAGCGGATCAGCAAGACATTCGGCGCGGTGCGTGCGCTGATCGATGTCGATCTGAAGCTCTATCCCGGCGAGATTCTGGGGCTGGTCGGCGACAACTCCGCCGGCAAATCCACCCTGATGAAAATCCTCACCGGCGCCTATCACCGCGACGATGGCGAGGTGCTGGTCGACGGCAAGAAGACCGACTTCCGCAATCCGCATGAAAGCCGCGATAGCGGCATCGAAATGATCTATCAGGACTTCGCGCTGTGTGGGAACATGGATGTCGGCCAGAACATCTTTCTCGGGCGCTGGCCGCATAAATGGCTCTTCGTCGACCGCAAGAAGATGTATGCCGAGGCTGGCGAAGTGCTGCAGCGGCTAAAGGTCGATGTGAACTCCGTCTACCAGAAAGTCGAAAGCCTCTCCGGCGGACGCCAGCAATCGGTCGCCATCGCGCGCGCAATTTCCTTTGACCCCAAGGTCATCATCCTTGACGAGCCGACCGCGAACCTTTCTGTCATGGCGACCGAGCGGCTGCTTGAGACCATGCTGGAGCTGAAAAAGCAGGGCGTCGCCCAGATCATCATCTCACACCGTCTCACTGACATTTTCCAGGTCGGCGACCGCGTGATGGTGCTGAAGCGTGGCGAAAATGTCGGCGAGCGCGTCATCGCGAACACCACCGAGCAGGAGGTGCTGGAGATCATCGTCTCGGGTATCCCCGCGCACGCTGCTTGAATCCGCGTCACTATAGACCGGTTGCGCTTTCGCCGGATAT
>CAYOUP010000185.1:0-7241 GCA_964407125.1 uncultured Hyphomicrobiaceae bacterium
CCGCCGCCCTCATATTCGACCAGACGGCCGGAGGTGAGGATGATCGGGAAGTCCTTGGAGAAATCGTTCTGCTGGATCGAAGCGTAGCGCGTCGGCAGGCGATAGAACTTCCGGTCTTCATAGGTGGCGTATTTGTCGAGCAGATCGCGGCGCGGTGTATAAAGCGGCTCGCGATGCACCGGCACCGGGTCCGGGAAGGTCCAGACGACTGCTCTTGCCCTGGCGTTTCCATACGGTGCGCAGCCATGTTTGATCGCCACGCGCTGGATACCGCCGGACAAGTCGGTCTTCCAGTTAATGCCGCCCAGTTTTTCTTCATTTTCAGGTGACAACGTTGCCGTGGACGAATAGTCCGGAACGCCTGCAACCTGTCCGATAACCTTGCGTTCTTCATCGGTCAGATCAGCATCCCAGCCCAGTTTTTTCAACATGGCCATGGTAAATTCCGGATAGCCGTCCTGAATTTCCGAGCCGACGGTCCACGATCCTTCAGCCAACAGATTCTGACCATCCCGCTCCACGCCGAAACGCGCACGGAACGGCAGACCGCCTTCCGCCACGGGTTTTGATGGATCGTAGAGAATTGCCGTACCTGGATGTTTCATTTCCGGCGTGCCCCAGCATGGCCACGGCAGGCCGTAATATTCTCCATCGCATGGGCCGCCATTGGCAATCAGCGTCGTTCTATCGAACGTATGCTGATTGGCCATATGCAGCTTCAGCCGTTCCGGTGATTGCCCCGAATAGCCGATAGTCCACATGCCGCGGTTGAATTCGCTGGTTATGTCCTCGACAACCGGCTCATCGCCCTCGACTTTGATATTGCGGAAAAGGCGATCGGCGAACCCAAATTTGCGGGCAAACAGATTGATGATTGTTTGGTCCGGCTTCGATTCGAACAGCGGTTCGAAGACCTTATCACGCCACTGAAGCGAGCGGTTGGAGGCCGTCACGGAGCCCGATGTTTCGAACTGGGTCGATGCCGGCAACAGATAAACGCCATTCTGGCGGTCATGGAGAACGGCCGACACGGTCGGATAAGGATCGACGACGACCAGCAGGTCGAGTTTTTCCATCGCATCCTTCATTTCCGTCATGCGGGTCTGCGAATTTGGCGCGTGTCCCCAGAACACCATTGCGCGGACATTGGCCGGTTGATCGATATTGTCCACGTCTTCGAGAACACCGTCGATCCACCGGCTGACCGGAATGCCGATCTCATTCATCATCGACTTTGCCGGATCATCCTTTGTCGCAGCGAAACGGCTCTTCAACCAATCGAGATCTTCGCCCCAAACACGGGACCAATGCGCCCAGGCGCCAGCCGAAAGTCCATAATAGCCCGGCAGGTCGTGGCTGAGCACCCCAAGGTCTGTCGCGCCCTGGACATTGTCGTGACCACGGAAGATATTCGTGCCACCGCCAGCCTTACCCATATTGCCGAGAGCGAGCTGCAGGATGCAATAGGCGCGCGTGTTGTTATTACCGATCGTGTGCTGAGTGCCGCCCATACACCAAATAACAGTGCCGGGACGGTTCTGTGCCAAGGTACGAGCGACACGCTTGACCTGTGAGCCCGGTACGCCGGTGACTTTCTCAACTTCTTCGGGGGTCCATTTCTTGACTTCGATTTGAATCTGATCCATGCCCCAAACGCGCTGGCGAATAAATTCCTTATCTTCCCAGCCGTTTTCGAAGATGTGCCAAAGAATGCCCCAGACAAGAGGTACATCTGTGCCCGGACGGAGCCGCACAAATTCATCGGCATGGGCCGCTGTCCGGGTGAAGCGCGGATCACAGACGATCAGCGGCGCGTTATTTTCTTCCTTGGCTTTCAGCAGATGCAACAGCGAGACCGGGTGTGCCTCAGCCGGGTTGCCGCCGATCAGAAAGATCGCGCGGGAATTATGGATATCGTTGTAGGAATTCGTCATCGCGCCATAGCCCCAGGTGTTGGCAACACCTGCGACAGTCGTCGAGTGGCAAATCCGCGCCTGGTGGTCCACATTGTTCGAGCCCCAATAGGCCGCGAATTTGCGGAAAAGATAGGCTTGCTCATTGCTGTGCTTGGCAGATCCAAGCCAGTAGACCGAATCCGGTCCGGACTCGTCGCGGATCTTCAGCATCTGGTCGCCAATCTCATTGATGGCTTCGTCCCAGGAAACTTTCGTCCATTTGCCGTCGACAAGCTTCGTCGGATATTTCAGCCGGCGTTCGCCATGTGCATGTTCACGCACCGAGGCGCCCTTTGCGCAATGAGCGCCCAGGTTAAATGGAGAGTCGAAGCCCGGCTCCTGGCCAATCCACACACCGTTGGATACTTCGGCCATAACCGTGCAGCCTACAGAGCAATGTGTGCAAACGGATTTGATGACCTTTACAGGATCCGTTCCAGTCGATGCGGCTGAGGCTTTTGTTGCTGTTCTGAGATTAAGCGCTCCGAATGCGGAAAGTCCGCCGACTGCCAAACCAGAATTTTTAAGAAAATCGCGCCTGTTTACAGCCGATTGAGAATGCGTCGCGAGGCCTGATGACAGACGGGAGCCTCTCGCAACCCCACCTACCTTCTTCCTGAGCATTTCCGTTCTCCCTGTAGCGTTTATGTTTTGTAAACGCTTGTCATTCTTGTCGTTTTCCGCATTACAGCTTCAGCCTAGCCAAGCCGGATGGTCCAAGCGCAAAATAGCGGACTTCAATGCGCAAGGCGTTTTCGTGCTTAAAAACGCAACAGTTTGTAATAGGTCTTGATGTGCTCGGTTTCCCGATAGCTACCACTCTTCAATTCCGCGGCGCTGGCGTCCTCAGCCGTTCCGCCTGCAGCAATTGCCGCTCCACCCAGAACCGTACCGAGCGTTGCGAGCTTGAGAAAATCGCGCCGCTCCTCGACCGGTTTGTCATCACTTTGTCGTGACATGTGCTTCTCCTTTCCTGCGCTATGAACCGGGAGCAACGGCTTGGTGCTTCGATAAAAAGCCATTGCTGCGATCCGGCCGGTGTATTGGCAGAAGCGCTACACCTTTCAAACTGGTGCCTACTGCATGGCAAAGGCACCGCGTTCAATTTCCATCAACAGCCGGCCAACCGTTCCGACCGGCTTGTAAAGACGGCTGTTCTTTGCCGTTTCCAGATCCTTGAAAAAATGCTCCGCCCACGGCTCGATATGGGCCATGAAGAACTCGCGTTGCGTCTTGATGGAGGCCGGCTGGCCATAGCGTCCGGTGATCAATCCGGCCACCATCTCCATGAGAAAGCCGATGTGATCTTCCGGTTCGCTGACACCATCTTGGCGCGCAATGCCCAGCCTGTGCATATCATTGCGCAGCTTGGCGAGCGGCTTTTCATTAAGAAATCCGGTGAGATAGTAGGAGCCATAGGGGAGTAGCTCCCCGCGCCCCAGCCCGATAAACAGCCGGTCATACTCGTCGGCGGCTTCGGACTCGCTTGTGTGGCAGGCAATTTTCGCCAGCGCCTTGAAGGCTTGCCCGAAGTCCGTGTCGTCGCCAGTCAGCGAACTCGCCACGGAAAGCGCCTCGGCGGTCGGTCTGGAATGCAGATAGGTCGCAAGAAATTGGTAGACGTCTGCTCTGAGACGATCTTCCTCAGACATTGCTGCCTTCACCGCAATGCCGGTCACACTTTCCTCCCGGAAATGACGCATTCTGCGTTTTCTGTGCGAAATTAGATCATAATAATTCCGGGCTGGCAATCATTGTGCCCAAAAATTGCGTACAAACAGTATTGACCAAAGCTCAATGATCGGCAGATCGGGGGAATGTACGCTTAACTAATTATTCTATAATGATTTTCGGACTTGAGCGTGACATTTCTCTATCCTCTGCAGCCATCCGTTCCAGCGTTTTGGCCGCAATCTGCCGGTAGGTTTGGGCATGCGGGCCTTGCGGGTCGGAGATGACGATCGGTGTGCCGCTGTCGGAATGATGGCGGATATCCATATGGAGCGGAACTTCGCCCAGGAAGTACGCGCCGAGCCTTGCGGCCTCCGCTTTTGCGCCGCCATGTCCGAAAATATCGGACTGCTCACCGCAATTCGGGCAGATGAAATAGCTCATATTCTCGATGAGGCCGAGAATCGGGACATTCACCTTGCGGAACATGTTCAGTCCCTTGCGCGCGTCGATGAGCGCGATATCCTGCGGCGTCGAGACGATGATCGCGCCTGAAAGCGGGACTTGCTGCGCCATTGTGAGCTGCGCATCGCCGGTCCCTGGCGGCATATCGACAACCATGATGTCGAGTTCGCCCCAGGCCACCTCGCGCAGCATTTGCGTCAGCGCCGAGATCACCATCGGTCCGCGCCAGATCATCGGCGTGTCCTCCTCGACCAGAAAGCCCATCGACATGACCTTCAGGCCATAGGCTTCGATCGGTGACAGCGTGCGGCCTTCCGCTCTGGGCTTGTCGGATGTCCCAAGCAGACGCGGCATTGAGGGGCCGTAAATGTCGGCGTCCAGAATGCCGACCTTGAGACCGTTCTGCAGCAATCCGAGCGCCAGATTGACCGCTGTCGTCGATTTGCCGACGCCGCCCTTGCCGGAGGCAACCGCAATGATCGATTTGATGCCCGGAATACCGGCGCTCTGGTTCGGCGCATTGCGCTGCGCCCTGGCCGCCTGCGCCTGCATAGGCGGGGGAACCGCTGCGGCCTGGTCAAAACGCGGTGCGGAACGCACCGGCGCGCTCCCTGCTGTCCGTTCGGCGGTCAGCACCGCCGTCACCTTGGAAACGCCTTCGAGACCGCTCACCACCTTCTCCGCAGCCTCTCGCAACGGCTCAAGCTCCTTTGCTCGCTCGACAGGCACATTGATGGAAAAGATCACCTTGCCATGATCGACGAGCACATCGCTAACGAGACCGAGCGAAACGATATCGCCCTGAAGATCGGGCCCTTTGACGCGCGAAAGCTGCTGCAGCACCATTTCCTTGGTAACGTTCGACATTGTCTCTCCTGATCGTCTCGCGGGCCGGGCATATGCCACAAGCTTCTGGTTATCCCGGCTTTACGTTTGATAGAGCCTGCGGCGGCGGAATTGCAAAATTCTTTGGCGCATCGGTTGCGCCTTCGTTACAACAGTAATCATGGCAAAACGCACATACGACACCAGTCATTATATCGTTCCGCCACCCAATCTGGATCAAGGGTTATGTAAAGAGCTGCGCGGCGTCGATCAAAATGGAGAGACGGCTGAGCTATTCGTGATCAATGAAAAGCCGCTGACACTTTACCTCAATTCCCGCGAGGTCGTCACTATGATGACGATCGGCGATCACCCCCGTCTGCTAGCTCTGGGCTTTCTCGCTAATCAGGCCATGCTGGATAAAGCCAATCCGGTCACCGCTGTCGAGTGCGACGCCGATATCGACGTCGTCGTGGTGCGCACGGCGAACGAAACCGATTTTGAAGCGAAAATGAGAAAACGGGTCCGGACCTCCGGATGCGCCCAGGGTACGGTTTTCGAAGCTGTCATGGACGCATTCGAGACGCGCTCTTTGGGTCCGATAGACGCCCCGTTCAGAACCAGCTGGCTGTATTCGCTCGCGGCCAAGATCAATATGACGCCATCGCTCTATCTGGAAGCTGGAGCAATCCACGGCACCGTGCTGTGCAAGGAGGACAGGCCACTTGTCTATATGGAAGATGTCGGACGGCACAATGCAGTGGACAAGGTTGCCGGCTGGATGGTGGATACCGGCACTGATGGTACGGATAAGATCCTTTATACGACAGGCCGGTTGACCTCGGAGATGGTGATCAAGGCCGTGATGATGGGCGTCCCGATCCTCGTCTCGAGGTCAGGCTTCACCGCGGCGGGCGTCGAACTGGCGCGCCAGGCCGGGCTGACACTGATCGGCCGTGCGCGCGGCAAGCGGTTCGTGGCGCTTTCCGGAACAGAGCGTATCGTCTATGATAGCGATCCCGGCGAAATTTCCGAAGAGGATCCGCGCCATACCCGTAAAGGCGCTCATGCATGACCACGGAGAGCGCAAAGCTTCTCGGCGTCGTGCTTGCGGGCGGTCTTTCGCGCCGGATGGGCACTATGGACAAGCTCTGGCTCCATCTTGAAGGCGAGCCGCTGATTGCCCGGGCGGCGCGGCGTCTTGCCCGTCAGACAGGCGAAGTCATTCTCAACGTCAACCGGCATCACGAGCAACTGAAGGACATCGCTCTCCCGGTCGTGCCGGATCTTAATGGCGACTATCAGGGACCGCTCGCCGGGATCGCCGCCGCGCTTCGCTGGACCCGCGACAACAGGCCTAGCGCAACCCATCTGATTGCCATTTCCGTGGACAGCCCATTTTTTCCGGACGATCTTGCCGCGCGCCTGACCGCGGATCTCAACGCATGCGCAGACGAAATTGCCATCGTTTTCAGCGAAGGGTACCCTCAACCGACCTTTGGCTTGTGGCCGACTAAGTGCCTCGATCCGCTGAATGAATTTCTGGATAACACCGATAACCTCAAGGTCATGGCGTTTGTCAAAAGCCACCCCTGGCGGCGAGTAGATTTTCCGCTCTATCGTTTGCCGGCGTTTTTCAACATCAACACGCCAGATGACCTTGTCACGGCGCGCAAACTACTGGAACAAGAAGCGATACGGGGATGACGGACGCTTCGGAGCTATTTCGGCGTCTGACATGCAACGTTTGATGGAGGGCCGTCAGTGAGCGCCCGCAAACTTGTCGACGACTGTTTCTTGCATGATCGTGACCGCCTGCGGCATGAGGAGGTGATCACGCTTCTGAATGAACGCTTGCATCCTGTTGTCGGTTCGACATTCGTTCCGCTTACTGAGGGATTAGGCCGCGTGCTCGCCGCCGACTGCACCGCTCCTCGCCCAATTCCGGCACATGACAACGCTGCCGTTGACGGTTTCGCGGTCTGCCACAAGGATCTGAATGAAGCTGAGCCAACCAGACTGCCTGTCAGCGGGCGGCTGGCTGCAAATATTCAGCCGCATGTCCCCGCGCACGTCCCCGGCACCGCCACACGCATCTTTACAGGCGCCGTGATGCCTCAAGGTACAGACAGCGTCGTGATGCAGGAAGATTGTGAAATCGAGCTGGATCGCTCGGGCGAGCCAGCTTTCGTGACCATTCCGCCGGGGCTCAAAGCAGGCGCCAACCGCCGCTGTGCCGGCGAAGATGTGAAAAAAGGCGAAACGCTGCTTACGGCCGGCGGTGTCTTGCGGCCTCAGGATATGGCCCGGCTGGCGTCTGCCGGG
>CAYOUP010000186.1:0-7232 GCA_964407125.1 uncultured Hyphomicrobiaceae bacterium
CGGTGTGTGCGGCTCCCGTTCTGCCGCGATCAGCCCGACGAGATGCGCTGCATCCGGCTCGACAATCGGCATCGACTTCATGTCCTTCCAGGGGCCGAAAGCTTCGATGAGGGTCAAAGGCATGATGCTTGCCCATTTCCCGGTGCGCATATGAGAGAACAAAGCGATCAGGGAATTGGACTCCAGCGTGGGATGGGCCTCCGCGCCTGCTTCGGCCAGATGCTGATTGATAATGCGCCGGTTCTGCATGTCCGGGGTCAGCAGGCAGAGGGGTTGCTTGCTCACCTCTTTCCAGGTCACTGTCCCGCGATCGGCAAGTTTCGAGCCTGCACTGGTAACGAAATGATAACGCTCGTAATAAAGCGGAACCGTCGTCACTTTTCCGAGAGGTTCATTGGCAAGATAGGTGATGCCGGCATCGATCTCGAGATTTTGTAGAAGCGAAAGCACTTCAATGGATGATTGTGACAGCACCGAAAAGGCAACATTGGGATGCTTCTCCGTGAACGGCGTCGTCAGGGCCGAGACCATGGCCAGTGCCGTCGGTATGACCGCCAAGGTCACATGGCCGGAAAGACCATGCTTTGCCGCCAGGATCTCCTCACGCATGGCCCGCGCGTCGCCGACGATCCGGCGTGCCCAGTCGAGAACACGCTGGCCCTCGGGCGTCAGGCCGAGAAAACGCGATCCGCGCCGGACCAGCATGACGCCGAGATGATCCTCAAGCTGCTTGATCGCGGCTGACAGGGTCGGCTGGGTCACGCGGCATTCTTCTGCCGCACGGCCGAAATGCTTCTCTCTGGCGAGCACGATAAACATTTCAAGCTTGTCGATCATGAGGGGTTTGGCCTATCCGGACAATTCGAACACCAGCGCTCCCTGGCTCAAGAGTAATCTGCGTCCTGGCAGCCAGCCACACAAGAGCGTTGAGAATCGAGGCGACCGCCGGACGTCACGCCATGACATTGCGCACGAAGCATTGCCGAACGATACGCCAAAAATTGGAAATATCGCATTCAGGCATCTGAACACGTATCCGTTCAGAGATAATGCCCCGTAAGGCCGGCATGGCTCAATGGATCCGGCTGTTTGCCACTGACGCGATACCACCAGTCGACTATGGAGGACAGGTCCGAGGGCAGCTCCGTTCCAAGACCGCCATGGAAAGATTGCCACGCCTGCCGGTAATCTTCGCGCACTCCCGTCAGAACCGGTATGTTTTCGATAGCTGCGCGTTCGTAAATATTCCGCAATCCGCTGCCTTCCAACTCGGCGCGGCCGAACCGGTTCATGACAAGAAGGCCGACAGGCTGCGCGAAGACCGCCTCCAGCCGTACAGAAACCTCCGTAATCGCACTATAGTCCAGTCTGCATCCGTGGGCGGCGTGTCCGCGCTTTTCCAGAACGGGGATCGCCCATTCATCCGTAAGGCTGCGCAATTGCAGGTTCCGTTCGCCTGAGCCGTCGAGGATATTTTCCTGAAGGACGCCGGCGATTGCGACCTCGCTGCTTCCTATGATCCGAACCGCTTCCGCCAGCAGATCATCAATCTCGAATGCGCGTTCGAAAATAATGCCCGCCAGAGATGGAGTGTAGTCCAATGATGCTCTTATCGGCTGCACCTTATCCTCCCGTCAGCGGCATGGGCTCGACCGCGCCATGCGGAGATCCTTGCGTGATGGTGTGGGATGGCCGGCGCCATCGCAAGGACTTCCCGCTGTCCCGTCTGCGACTATAGCGGATTTTGCGGCGGTCCGCGCCAGATGAGACAGTTTTTGTGTGATGCAGATAGATGATAGAGCCGGAAGGAACGTTTTCGAACCGGCAATTTAACATTTTAGCGTATTGGAACGCAGTTTTGCAGGATTTGCAGACGCCGGAATTATTTCGGCCGTTCCAGGCGCAACACCGTATTTGGCGCACCAAGCATGTCTGTCGGCAGCTTGATCGCACTTAGACGGTCAAGCAAACGTGACAGAAGCCCTTCGTCATCTTCGTCCGTCTGCGGAACGAATGGATCAGCATAGAACATGGCACCGGCCGCAACCGCTTTTGACCGGGCAGCCTCGACCATGGGCGGAGCGCCGCAAGCATAGATGATATCACCGGAGTTCAGTGCCGGCATATGGTCTGTCGGATGCCCCTTCAGAACGGCTTTGGCAGCTCTTCCGGCCGGCTCAGCAACGACAGGGATGATTTTGACGTTATGATGCTGTCGCAACATACGTACCGCGGGTCCCATATAAAGCGCCTCCATATGCTGCCCCCCCAGGATCACAAAGATTGGGCGATTAAGATCTTCTCTAAGCGCGGCCTTTGCGATCGACCAGATCGGTGCGAAGCCGGTACCGCTGGAAATCAAAATCAGACGGTTTGGCTGGTGAGGCCGCAAATAGGAGGTGCCGTATGGTCCCTGAAGCCTGACGGGATGCCCCTTATTGATGTTCACACCGAGCACAGAGGAAACACGCCCACCCGGAATCCGCCGTATGTGCAGGCGGATGGCGTCGTCTTCGTCATTGACGGGAGACATTGGCGGTGTCGGGCTGAAGCAGCGTGGCGGAAACCCGCGAAACTGGATCTTGTAATACTGTCCCGGCAAATAGGTTACGGGCTTGGCGAGGTGAATACGCAATTCGACGCTATCGGGCGAAATCGGCACAAGGCCTGTTACCAATCCCCTGGTCGTAACGACATCAGGCACCGTCTCGACAAGCACATCGAGATCAGTCAGCACACGAGCCTGACAGGCCCGGACCATTCCGTCCGTTCCGCTTTCTCCGCCAATGGCGAGACCATCGAGGATGCGGACCTGACAGCTGCCGCAATGACCTGAGCGGCAGTCATGCGGAATCTCGACGCCATTAACGAGTGCTGCGTCTAGTAGGATATCCCCCCGTTTTGCCACGAATTTCTCGTCGTTGACAAACACTGAGCAATTTTTCCGCATCTTTCAACCTTGAGATGAATGGGTCTGATGTGACGTGTGTGACGTGTCTGGGAGTGATCGAAGACGGCAACACGCAGATAGGTGCCCGTAGCGATCGGCGCGTCGTATTGACTGCCTGTATCCATACGGCGGACGACTTCAAGTGCCCAGCGGCCCGCAGCCCATTTTGCGGCGCAGCGAATATCGCCTCTATCGCCCTTATAGGGGCCACCGCCGATCACGCCGGGAATCATTGCGCCGACCGGAATCCGATCGTCCGCTGCCTTGGAGTAGGGCACCGCTTCCGAAGGCTGCATCCACCAGCGTGAGCCCTCGCTTTCACCGTGATCCGGATCCAGATCGATCTTGCCGAGACTTTGCATGGTCCGCCTGAAATCGCTCGGCAGATATTTGGGCACGATCGCACCCTCATAGCCGCCCGGCCCGAGCTCTTCAAAAACCAATGAATATGGAAATTCCCCGGGATCAGCGACAAAGCCGCCCTTATAGTGATGCTTGCCTTCTCTTTCAGCCTTCGTGGGCTCGGCAGGGGGGCCGAAATGAGAATCGTCCATCCAGCCTTCCATTCCGCCTTCGGCAGCGCGCCACTGCCAGACATCGACATAGCTGCCATCGGTCGTGTAGTGAAAGCCCCGGCCCGAATAGCTGGGCGGCATTTCACTCAGCGGTTTCCCGCCGGCATGGAAAGTCCGGTCGCCCGGGATAAGGACATAGCCGGCGACGAGTAGTACGGCCAGCTTGTCCTCAAAAAAGGCGTTGGCGTCCTCCTGATCGAACTTGTCGTGAAGCAGGCGCCAGCCGGATGCGGTCTTCATCAGGGGTAAATGCTTCAGTGAGCGGGTCGGATCGTTCCAGACGAAAGAGAAATAGGCGTAGGTCCCATCATGAACCGCGCGGATTTCGACGACGGTGCCGCCCTCACCATCCAGATTGCTGCCCTGCTGGGTGCGCACACGCACAGGACGGGCACTTCGCCATACCGGATCAGATATATCGCCGTCGACCACCGGCCTTTTCGCCTCATCCCAGATTTCTTCTATGACAAGCTCGTCCCGCGTGACCTGATCAAGCGACATCAGCAAGGCGAGCGCCGCCATCCCGCCGCCGAGTGCAATTGTAAGCGGATGGACATGCAG
The DNA here is from genome assembly GCA_964407125.1 of uncultured Hyphomicrobiaceae bacterium. Taxonomy (GTDB): domain Bacteria; phylum Pseudomonadota; class Alphaproteobacteria; order Rhizobiales; family Rhodomicrobiaceae; genus JAHQVI01. Next base: position 4,087 of record CAYOUP010000186.1, read on the forward strand.
CACATGACTTTTTCGGTGAGGCCGTTCCGTATCCTGGCGTTGTTTATGCTGAGTGGGCTTGGAGCCGGGCTGAGGCGGGGTCTCAGGCCGGGTTTCGGGCTTTATCTTTGAGCGATCATTTTGCATCAGGGTTTCTGCGAGAAGATCATAGGGATCGAAGGCAGGCGGAGGGGGCGCGAGTTTGCCGGGATTTAAGATCCTCAAGAGCTGGCGCATTCCGCCCATGGCGAAATGCGCGACAAGATGAGCTGGAAGATAAGAGATGATAATCCACGTTATGATAAGATGAAAGTCAGCAACCCACCCCGCAAAGCCAAGATAAAGAAGTATGCCCGTCATGAGCTCCAGGGCTATAGAAAGAAAAAATACCCAGTATAAAAGGATATTTATCGCGCCAAGCCTCGCCTGCAGGCCGCCTATAAGCCCAGACAGCCGGGTGATATCGGGCTGGATGCGGCGAAACAGATGAGCTTTGTAGAGATAGATCGTGTATGAGACTGCGATGGCAAACAGGAGAGTCCCCGCGGGAATATGAAGTGTCCAGACAGAGGACTGCGGCAGAAGAAAATCATACGTCTTCAGCCAAAGCATATCGTAAGGCGAACCGATTGCGATGCGCAGGCCCGTGACCACTGAAATGAACAGCAGGATGACAAGCGCCCAATGAAGAATGATTGTCCCGAAGTCCGTTTTCCGGATTGCACGCCGGGTCATGTTGCTCCTGATCTCAAGTCGAACGCATAAGTTTTCAAGCGTGTGAAATTGGTTTTTTGCCCTGCCTTAGTGTCGAACAGGGCGCAAAGCCATAAAAAATCATCATGGAGACAAGAACAACTACAGTTCAGGAAAAGATATGCATTCTAGATACTTATATGCACAATAAAACAACTTTATTGTTCATAATTTTATCAATGGATTGCGGCGATCGACGGGCGTCAAGAGGGAAGCATCAAGGCATTTTGCAGCGCAGAATAAGTCCGGAGAAAAAAGACCATTGATCAAAGAGTATGCATTCGGATCAGCCCCCGCTGCATCGCTGGCAGGACGCCGGCATGTCAATCGCTGGTGTTGAAGCACCGGAGAAACGAAGGTCCAGAAAGCATGGCTGAACCAATGGTTATAGCTGGTACTTGCGCTAAACAACCGACTTGGCCATACCTTTCAAGGTCTTAGCGGCGATTGAAAACGAGGGGAAATCAAATGGTGGCGGTGAAAGGAGTAACCTCGAACCGGAACCCGCAGGTTGGGTTGGCGGGCGGCAACTGGTAAACAAAAATGGTGGAGGGAGCTGGATTCGAACCAGCGTAGGCATAGCCAACGGGTTTACAGCCCGTCCCCTTTAGCCACTCGGGCATCCCTCCATAAGCCGTGATTCTCAGCACACAACCAACGTGCGCTCCCAAAGGGCGATTTGAACGGCTTGGATGGGGTAGATAGCATTCAATCGCAAAGGATGCAATGCGCCACGAACCCTGTTATTGCAGGATTCTCATTGATATTGCCTTTCCTTCACCTCAATTCAACTTGCCCGGCGTGACGCAATGAAACGGAAGCCAGATAAGCAGCAAGGACGACGGCCGCGCGGCGCCCGTGCACGCGGCAGGACGGCCGGTCCGGATGACATTGTCCGCATTTACGGGCTGCACGCTGCCGAGCATGCGCTCGCTAATAAGCAGCGGGACATTCGCAGGATTTATGCAACGCCCAATGCAACGCAGCGTCTCGGCGAACCGACCCGTGCCGGGCTTCCGGAGATGACGCAAGTCAGTCCACGCGATCTGGACAGGATGCTTGGCAGCGAGACCGTGCATCAGGGAATTCTCGTGGAAGCTGCGCCACTAGCCGAAATATCTCTTGAGATGTTGGAAACAGCCAGACTGGTTCTGGTCCTCGATCAGATTACCGATCCGCATAATGTCGGCGCAATCCTGCGTTCAGCGGCAGCTTTTGGCGTCGATGCGCTGGTCATGACAACGCATCACAGCCCGCCGCTTCAGACCGCGCTGGCGAAGGCGGCGTCCGGCGGGCTGGAGCATGTGCCGGTCCTGCTCGTGCCCAATCTGTCGCGCTTTCTGGGTGAGCTTGGTGAGATGGGATTTACCAGGCTGGGGCTCGATTCCGGAGGTGACCGCGCCCTGGAGAGCGTTGAAACGCCGGACCGGCTGGCCTTTGTGCTTGGCGCGGAAGATCGCGGCCTGCGCCGTCTGACGCGCGAAAATTGCGATGCCATTTGCGCGCTGACGGCGTTCGGCCCGATCACCAGCCTGAACGTATCGAATGCAGCGGCGATTGCGCTGCACCTCATGGCTTACAAAATGAGAAATCGCCCGGAAGGCTGAAGCCGCCGGGCGATTTGCAGTGAGATTTACTTATCGCTTAACGATATTTGCGGTCGCCATGATCGTCCTTGTACGAACCATAGCGGTGGCAGCCTTCGCGTCCGCGCAGTTCGTCGGCGATCTTTGCGATCGTGTTGAACGGCCAGTCTTGACGCTCGCATCTACGGCCGACGATTGCATCCACGATGAGATAGGCGCCAACGCCGATTGCGATTGCACCGCCATCGGCTTTTGCTTCGGTGTTCGGACCAGCAGCCATCATTGCGGTCATGGCAAGCGCTGCTGCGGCAGTCGTAAGTGTTTTCATTGATCCCTCCATCTTCAGGATATTACTTGGCCCAATTCAATCCAGCCATAAAAGTTGGAAGTTTTGCGGCTGCATTGAGTCTGGATCAGAACTGTTACTGTTTAATGAATGGCGGTCTTGCAATGTTATTTGTACTTTGGCTCCGAAGTTTCCGGCGCAAGGTTGCAAGAATACACTATTTCTTATCATCCTTAATTTATGTCCAAAGGCTCCTTCGTTGCGTATCGGTAATTAAGGTCAAGATCCCGTGCCAACAGAACTGACCGGCAACTTAAACGCCTCATTCGAAAGACGTCTCGCATGAAAATGCCGATGTCTGGCAATTGCATTCACCGATTGCATCCCGGGTCCTGATCAAGTAGTGAATGGACCTGTGGCAAGTTCAAGAAATATCCCGCTGGGATCTCCTTGCACTTTAGATGCATTGCAGCTAAATCCTTCCTCGAAGGCCGGCTTAGCTCAGTTGGTAGAGCGGCTGATTTGTAATCAGTAGGTCGGGA
>CAYOUP010000187.1:0-7161 GCA_964407125.1 uncultured Hyphomicrobiaceae bacterium
CACACAGTGCGATCGGCAATAAGCCTCCGATCACGCTGATGAATTGCTCAGCGGCAAGCAGCTCGCCGTGAGCAATCCGACCGGAAAATCCGCCACCCCGGCGGTCCAAAGACGGGTAGCAGCTCAAAGTCAAGCGGTTATGTTCTCACATGGAATTCATCCATATCAGTTTTCGCCGAATGATAAGCTTCAAACCTTTTAAGCGTTTCTCGAGGAGTCGTGACACCAAAAGTGCTGCAGAACATCACACATGGTTCTTAAGCGGACTCCTCTATCTTTGGTTTCAGGCTTGCCATCAGATGATAAAATTTTTCGCCCTGCACGGCGACATGTTGGCGTATGGCGGATGCAGCGCGCTCGCCGTCGCCGGCATCAAGCGCGTCAAGGATGTCTTCATGTTCAGACATTGATTGCTTGAGGCGACCGCGCAGGCGAAGCTGAACTCTGCGGAATGGTTTCAGGCGACGATGGAGACGGAGGCATTCCTGTTCCAGAAAATCATTGCCTGATTGTTTGTATATGATCCGGTGAAAACGTTCGTTAACGTCGTAGTAGCCATCGCTGTCCTGCATATTTGCAGCGCGTTGACACTGTGCATTGGCCGTACGTAGATCTTCCAGCGCTTTGTTTGAAATGCGGACTGCAGCCAGCCTTGCGCTCAGTGCTTCCAGTTCCGCCATCACCTCGAACATCTGAATGAGTTCGACCGGCCCCGGTTGACGCACAAACACGCCTTTTCTTGGAACCTGCTCCACGAGACCGGAGAGTGAAAGGCGCTGAAAGGCTTCCCGCACCGGTGTTCGTGATACCGAAAATCGCTCAGCCAACTGAACTTCATCCAACCGTTCTCCAAAGGGCAAAATGCCATCGAGAATCAGCGTTTCAAGTTCATCTGCAATCAGTTCAGAACGTCGCTTCTCCATGAGTAACGCTTATCATGAAGAATATCCGGATACAAGAAGATCATCCTTGTATGCAAGGAAATTGACTAGAAAAACAATTGAATGCTATAAAAATATATCCGTCCTAGAACCGGGCTAATAAGGGAGGAATTCCATGAAGCTGAATCTGACAGCAACCATTGTTGGCGCAGCACTTCTCGCTGCGACCATGACCGCCAATGCGGAAGAACTTCGTCTGTCCCACCAGTGGTCTGAAAAAGATGTTCGGCACAAGGTTGCCAAGATCGTCGCCGATGAGGTCAAAGCCGCGAATGTTGACCTAGACATCAAGATTTTCCCGTCTCAATCACTTTTCAAGGCACGCGAGCAATACAAGCCGCTTTCACGCGGTCAGCTCGACATGATGATATTTCCTCTTTCTTATGCTGGCGGTCTGCGGAATGCATATAATCTGACTCTGATGCCTGGCCTTGTGAAAAATCATGATCACGCGGCTCGGCTCAACAAGTCCGAATTCATGAAAGAAATAGAGAAGATAATGGCTGAGGACGATGTGATGGTCCTCGTGCATGGTTATCTGGCTGGAGGCTTCGCCAGCACCGGGAAGTGCATCAGAAAGCCGGAAGACGTCAAAGGCTTGCAGATGCGAGCAGCGGGCAAATCGTTTGAGCAGATGCTCGCCGGTGCCGGTGCGTCCATTGCCTCTATGGCGTCCTCTGAAGTCTACAACGCGATGCAGACCGGCGTGCTCCAGGCCGTCAATACCTCGTCGTCGAGTTTTGTCAGCTATCGGATTTACGAGCAAGTCAAGTGCTTTACGCCCGCCGGCGATTATGCGCTGTGGTTCATGTATCAGCCTCTGTTGATGAACAAATCAAAATTCGAAAGCCTGAGCGATACACAGCAAAAGGCACTCCGCGATGCCGCTGCCAAGGCCGAAGCCTTCTACCTCGAAGAGGCCAAGAAGGAAGACGGCGAGGCCCGCGAAGTCTTTGCCAAGAACGGCGTCGAAATCGCGGACATGACAGCGGAGGAATTCAAGGCCTGGCAGGCTCTCGCCAAGGAAACCTCCTACAAGGCGTTTCTCGAAGGCTCGCCTGAAGGCCAGCGCCTGCTCGATCTTGCGCTTTCGGTCGAATAGATCATCTCTGACAACGGGGCCGGCGCTTGACACCTGCCCCGCTTTCCGGCTCCGGCGTAACGCGCGTCTCTAAAAAGACGGGGACCGTAGCGCCAAGGCTCCGGGGCAAGACGCGTCTACCAATGCTGAGGACACGCCATGTCGGGCCATGCCCATAGTCTCAACACCGCCCCGCATGGCGGCAACCCTATCCTGCGCGCCATTGGCTGGATCAGCCGGCTTTGCGGGGTGATTTCGGCAAGCATGATCGTCATTGCGGTCGGCATCACCTGCCAGATGATTTTCCTGCGTTACGCACTGAACGTATCGACGGTCTGGCAGACCGAGGCCGTCACCTACATGATGGTCACGGCGACGATGGTGGGCCTCCCTTATGTCCAGTATCTGCGCGGTCACGTGAATGTGGACCTCCTGCCATTGATGCTGCCGCCCGGTCCGAGGAAAATTCTGGCCGTGATCACCTTTTCACTCGTCCTCGCGGTGATCGGCGCGATGCTCTGGTACGGCTATGAATTCTGGCACGAGGCGTGGGATTGGGGCGAGACCTCGAATTCCCCCTGGAACCCACCGCTCTGGATACCCTATATGGCGCTGCCGGTTGGGTTCGGCCTCTATTTCCTGCAGCTTGCCGCCGATCTCTACGCGATGCTCGTCTCCATCGACAAGCCCTTCGGTCTCGACCCGCAGGCAACCGAGACGCCGATCATGGCTGCCCGTCTGAGGGGAGAGAGCTGATGGACTCTATCACCCTCGGCGGCGTTATCGCGATCGTCACCATTATCACACTGTTCTCCGGCGTTTCGGTCGCTGCTGGATTGCTGATCGTCTCGACCGGCTTTCTGGTCGCCTTCGACGGAATACGCTCGCTGTCGCTGTTGCCGGAGATTTTCTTCGGTCATCTGAATAATTTCGCGCTGCTCTCGATCCCGATGTTCATCATCATGGGGGCCGCAATCGCCTCCACGCGGGCCGGAAGCGATCTCTACGAAGCGCTCGACCGCTGGTTGACGCGCATCCCCGGTGGACTTGTCGTCTCCAATCTCGGCGCCTGCGCGCTCTTCGCGGCAATGTCGGGCTCTTCGCCGGCGACCTGCGCCGCGATCGGCAAGATGGGCATCCCGGAGATGCGCAAGCGCGGCTACCCGGACAGCGTCGCCGCCGGATCGATTGCAGCGGGCGGTTCGCTGGGCATCCTCATCCCGCCCTCGGTCACGATGATCGTCTACGGGATTTCGACCGAAAGCTCGATCGGCCGGCTGTTTCTGGCAGGCGTCATTCCCGGACTGCTGCTGGTTGTGCTTTTTATGGCGTGGTCGATCTACTCGACCTGGCGTCAGGGCGGGGCAGAAGCGCTCGGCGCAGGATCGTTCACGCTGGCTGAGAAAATCGAACTCCTGCCCCGCGTGCTGCCCTTCTTCCTGATTATTCTCGGTGTCCTCGTCGCCATGTATGGCGGCATCGCCACGCCGTCCGAAACCGCGGCAGTCGGCGCGCTTTTATGCATGCTGATGGCGATGTTCATCTACAGGCTCTGGAGTTTCAATGCGATCTGGGTGGTGCTGAGGGATTCGACCCGCGAAAGCGTGATGATCCTGTTCATCATCGGTGCGGCGGGCGTGTTCTCCTACATGCTTTCATCGCTCTTCATCACCCAGTCGATCGCCGAGTGGATCGGCACGATGGATGTGAACAGATGGGTTCTGATGGGAACCATCAATTTTTTCCTCCTGATTGCCGGTTTCTTCTTGCCGCCGGTGGCCGTGATCCTCATGGCTGCGCCGATCCTTCTGCCGATCATCACAGCAGCCGGCTTCGACCCGATCTGGTTCGCCGTCGTGCTCACGATCAACATGGAAATCGGGCTTATCTCGCCGCCAGTCGGCCTAAACCTCTATGTCATCAATGGCATTGCGCCGGACATTTCTCTGCGCACGATTCTGCTCGGTTCGCTGCCTTATGTGGGGTGCATGGTGTTGGCGATCATTCTGCTCTGTATGTTTCCGGACCTCGCAACCTGGTTGCCTGACCATGTTATGGGGCCGGAACTATGAGTTTGCTCGCCGATCTCCTGTCAACGCTGTTTGAACGCAAAAGCCGTGTCGCCGTAGCAGAACAGGATGATCGAACGATTGCAGAGCTTTCGGAAGCGCTTGTCCGTGCGAGCAGCGAGATTTCCGGGCAAAGTCTCGCTATGCAGATTCTGGACCGTTTCGTCACCATGGGAGATCAGGAGAAACTGGCTTTCTTTCATCACCTGTCGAATGAGATGGCGATTGTTCCGGATACGGTCCATACAGCGCTGATGGACTATCAGGCCCAGCAAACCAGAAGCACCTATCAGATCTTCATGGCAGCCGCCGAACCGCCGCGGCAGGAGCTGATCCGGAGGCTGAACCAGGCGCCGGGCGGAACGGGCCGTCTTGTCGCCATGCGCGCCGATCTGCTACGGCTCGGCCGCAAGGAAACAAAACTTCAGGCGCTCGACCTGGATTTTCGTCACCTCTTTTCTTCCTGGTTTAACAGGGGCTTCCTCGTCCTCCGCCCGATCAACTGGGAAAGCCCCGCGCATATCCTTGAGAAGATCATCGACTATGAGTCCGTTCACACCATCGAGAGTTGGGATGATCTGCGCAGACGCCTGAAACCCATCGATCGGCGCTGTTTTGCCTTTTTCCACCCCGCTATGCCGGATGAACCGCTTATTTTCGTTGAAGTAGCGCTGACGAAAGGTGTGCCCAATTCAATCCAGGCGCTTCTTGCCGAAGAACGGACGCCGATATCTGCCACCGAGACGGATACGGCCGTGTTCTACTCGATCTCGAACTGTCAGTCCGGTTTGGCTAACATCTCCTTCGGAAATTCGCTCATCAAGCAGGTCGTCAATGATCTTGCGGTGGAACTACCGAACCTGAAGACGTTCGTCACGCTGTCGCCTATTCCCGGCTTGGCAGGCTGGAGCAGGGAGGCCGGGCAGTCCGTAGATCTTGCCGATCAGGAAGCACTCAGACGCCTCGCTGCTCACTACCTTCTGAAAGCCAAACGTACCGATGGCATGCCACGCGATCCGGTTGCCCGTTTCCATCTCGGAAATGGCGCAGAGATTTACGCAGTTCACGCTGGAGCCGACACATCGAAGCAGGGACAACTGCAATCCTACGGTACGATGGTCAACTATCTCTATGATCTCTCCTCGGTTGCACAAAACCACGAAAACTTTGCAACATTGCGTGAGGTCACAGCCTCATCCGACGTGCGCTCGCTTGGCGCCGCTGCCGAGCAAGTCCAGCTTAAGGAGCATGTGTGATGGCAAATCCGCTCTATGATCGTCTTTTCAAGAAACACAATGGCAGGACTGATCCGTTCCTGTGTCTTGCTGACGGCCGCATCGTCACATATGCTGACTTCCTTGGACAGGCTGCGCGCTTTGCTCATGTTCTGACACAGAACGGGATGCAGCCAGGCGACCGATTGGCCGTTCAGATTCATAAATCGCCCGAAGCCCTTGCGCTCTATGCGGCTTGCGCTCAGGCGGGCATCGTGTTTCTGCCCCTTAACACGGCCTATACCGTCGATGAGTTGAGCTACTTCATTGAGAATAGCGGGGCCAAAATCTTTGTCTGCGATGGAGGTAACAAGGCACAGCTTGCCCCGGTGTCTGCACGGCTGAACGCCAAGCTGGAAACGTTAAACGCAGACGGTACCGGCACGTTGGCCGACCAGGCGAAAGACCTGCCTGCATCCTTCGATACAGCCGAGCGTACGGAGCACGATCTTGCAGCTTTACTCTACACCTCGGGAACGACGGGCCGTTCCAAGGGCGCGATGCTGACTCAGAAAAATCTGCTTTCGAATGCCGAAACGCTCGCCGAATACTGGCACTTCACCGAGGCCGACGTTCTGCTCCACGCGCTGCCGATCTTCCACACGCACGGGCTTTTCGTTGCGACGAATGTGATGCTGACTGTGGGCGGATCTATGATCTTCCTGCCGAAATTCGACATCGATAAAATGTTCGAACTGATGCCCAAGGCAACATCCATGATGGGCGTTCCAACCTTCTACACACGTCTGCTCGACGATCCGCGGCTCGATCGGGATTTAACCGCAAATATGCGTCTGTTCATATCGGGAAGTGCGCCGCTGCTGTCTGAGACACATATCCGCTTCGAAGAGCGGACAGGTCATCGCATTCTCGAACGCTACGGCATGACCGAGACGAATATGAACACGTCCAATCCTTATGACGGGAAACGCCGCGCGGGAACTGTCGGATTTCCACTGCCAGGCGTCGAACTCAAGATCACTGATCCTGAAACTGGTAAACTGCTCCCTCAAGGCGAGGTCGGGCAGATCGAAGTGCGTGGTCCGAATGTGTTCAAGGGCTATTGGCAGATGCCGGAAAAGACGGCTGAGGAGCTCCGGGAGGACGGCTTCTTCATCACCGGCGATCTAGCCAGGGTCGATGACGATGGTTATGTCCATATTGTCGGGCGTAACAAGGATCTGATTATTTCAGGTGGCTACAATATCTACCCCAAGGAAATCGAAATGATCCTCGACGAGCAACCCGGCGTCCTGGAAAGTGCTGTAATCGGTGTGCCTCACGCAGATTTCGGTGAGACCGTCCTTGGCGTCATCGTGGCGAAGCCGGGTGAAGTTCCCGATCTCGATGCCATAGCAGGCGCAACTGCCTCGTCGCTCGCCAAGTTCAAGCAGCCGCGAAAACTTATCGTCGTGGACAGTCTCCCTCGCAACACGATGGGCAAGGTTCAGAAGAATGTCCTGCGTGAGGCTTATAAGGAGATGTTTCTCTAGAATCGACAGCAATGCTAGTTCTGATCGGCCACCTTAAAACAGAACAAATTTGTGTGCTCGTGTAAGGGATTCCCATGTGTGGATGCCCCCGGTTTTGCAAGAAGATTTTGAACAGGGCCGAGCACGTGATCGGGTGCGGTCATGTGTCAGGTCTCGTTGTGCGGCGTGTCACATGCCGCGGGCCGGTATGGAGATACGCGGATCGGATCCGGCAAACGTCTCGAACGAATATAGTGCAAAGGTTCACCGAGGCGCTGGCCCGGCACAAAGCCTTTGATCCGGTCCCGCTGATCATCCCGAAGT